>JACQEL010000691.1 GCA_016200595.1 Deltaproteobacteria bacterium | reverse complement strand
GGAGAGGGCTAGGGAGAGGGGGTATCGGGCAGTGCAGAAGCCGAGAGCCCCCTCTTCCTGTCCTTCCCCCACAAGGGGGGAAGGGACCCCAGTGCTTGGCGCAGGGGTGAATTTGCTTAAGTTGTGACCAATGTCCTTGTGATCGCCCATCGAGAGGCCGCACACAACAGGGTGAAGACAAGCTTCGCCCCTACTCGCTGCCTAGGGCAGTGTCCCAATGTCGTGAGGTTCGATTTAGAGACAGCCAGCAAATTTTTCAGTACCCTGCGAAAGGACGAGTAATATGACCTGGCAACTGCAGAGAGGAGCCACGTTCTATCCCAACGGGTCCGTGCGTTTTTGTGTGTGGGCGCCACGGGTAGGGAAGATGGCCGTGCGCGTGGTCTCTGCCGACGACCAGACCGTGGCCATGGCGCGAAACTCTGCTGGGGTGCACACGGTGACAGTCCAGGGAGTTCGGCCTGGCAGCCGATATTTTTACCTGCTCGACGGGGAGCGGACGCGCCCTGATCCAGTCTCTCGTTTTCAACCCGAGGGGGTGCATGGCCCTTCCGCAGTAGTCGATCCGAGTGCCTTCTCCTGGACCGATCAAGCCTGGCACGGCAGGGCGTCGAAGGATCTCATTCTCTATGAACTCCATCCTGGGACTTTTACTGCAGAGGGAACGTTTGCGGCTATCCTCCCGTATCTCGACTATTTAAAATATGACCTCGGCATCACCGCTGTGGAACTCATGCCTATCGCCGAGTTTCCAGGACAGCGGAACTGGGGCTACGATGGCACCCACCCCTACGCTCCTCACTCGGCGTACGGCGGTCCACAAGGCTTGAAGACCTTGATTAATGCCTGCCACGACAAACAATTAGCCGTGGTGTTGGACGTGGTGTACAACCATCTGGGACCCGAAGGAAATTATCTAAGCGAGTATGGTCCCTATTTCACTGATAGTTATCATACACCCTGGGGCCAAGGAGTGAACTTTGCTGGTGCAGGCAGTACTGAGGTGCGTCGCTATTTCCTCGATAATGCCCTCTACTGGATCACTGAATACCATGTCGATGCCCTGCGGTTAGATGCGATTCACGGTATCGTTGACGCCAGCCCGACGCACATATTGCAAGAACTGGGCGAGGCTGTGCATGCTCAGGCCAGAGCACTGGACAGGACCGCCGTGGTTATCGCCGAGAGTGACCTCAATGAGAGCCGCGTCATCACCCCTGTGAAGGAGGGGGGATGGGGACTCGACGCACAGTGGAACGATGATTTCCACCACTCTTTGCATACGCTGCTGACGGGTGAACAGCGCGGCTACTATCAGGATTTTGGCCGTCTTGCCGACTTAGCGGTGGCGCTGAGCGAAGGGTTTGTCTATCAGGGGCAACATTCGCTCTTTCGGCAACGCCCACACGGTACCTCCAGTCGCGCTTTCCCCGGCGAGCGTTTTGTGATCTGTAGCCAGAACCACGATCAGATAGGCAACCGGGCGCAGGGAGACCGGCTCAGCACTCTGGTGCCGTTCCCGGCTCTCAAGCTGGCCGCCGGCTTGGTGCTGTGTGCCCCCAACGTTCCACTGCTGTTTATGGGAGAAGAGTACGGCGAAACCGCGCCGTTCCTGTATTTCACCAGTCACACTGACCCGCAGTTAGTCCAGGCGGTGCAGGCAGGGCGACAGCGCGAGTTTGCTGGATTCGCCTGGGGTGAGAAAGTGCCGGATCCACAAGACCCCGAGACGTTCCGCCGGTCCATCCTGCATCATCACTTGCGAGAGCAGCAGCCCTATCAGGCCCTGTTGCACTTTTATCGCGACCTGATCGTGCTCCGGCAACACTCGCCCACTCTGCGGAACTGTAACAAGGAGTGCATGAATATCAGGCTGCTGCCAGAGCAAAACATCCTCCTCCTCCATCGCTGGCAGCCGCAGGAAGACGAAGTACTCGTCCTCACTTCCTTTGCCGCGACCGCGGTTTCCCTGATTCCGCCGCTCCCTCCGGGCCAGTGGCAGCGGGTGCTTGATGCTGAGGAAGAGTGCTATAGTGGTTCCGCGCTCGCCGGACTGCCGGCAGTATTGCGTCAAGATCAGCCGCGTCGGATTGTGTTCGCTCCATTTGCTTTTGCCTTGTATCGTAATTGTCTTTGAGCGATGGTGACTGTCATGCTCAACGATGTGACTGAGACCAAGACCGTAGCAAACACGCTGCTGCGAGACTTCACCACACGGGCACGCATTCCGTGTGCGACGTATCGTCTCCAATTTAATCGGGCCTTTACGTTTGCCGACGCGGCGCGGGTCGTGGAGTATCTGCACGCGTTAGGCATCTCTGATTGTTACTCCTCGCCGTATTTCAAGGCGTATCCCGGCAGCCTGCACGGTTATGACATCATCGACCACACGGCGCTCAATCCCGAGTTGGGCAGCGATGCGGACTATGATGCCTTTGCCGCGGCACTGCGGCGTCACGACGTGGGCCAGATTCTGGACATGGTGCCCAACCACGTGGGTATTGCGGAAGGCAAAAATCCCCGCTGGGCGGATGTCCTCGAGAACGGACCGAGCGCGCTCTCCGCCGCTTTCTTTGATATCGATTGGACGCCGCTGAAGACGGACTTGGCCAATAAGGTGCTCCTGCCGATCTTGGGCGATCAGTATGGCCGGGTGCTGGAGAATCAGGAACTCCGCCTCTCGTATCATGAGGGCGCGTTTTTTCTCGCCTATTTTGCCCATCTGTTGCCGATCGCTCCCCGCCCGGCGACCACCATCTTGTCCCACCGGCTTGGCGATTTGGCACACGCGCTCGGCGCCGGTCACCCCCGTCTCCTGGAATTTCGCAGTATCATTACGGCCCTGAGCCACCTCCCGTTACGGACCGAGACCGATCGGGAGAAGGTGATGGAGCGGAGTCGAGAAAAAGAGATCATCAAGAAGCGGCTAGCAACCTTGACTGCCGAATGTGCGGAAATCGCGGCTTTTGTCCAGGCTAATGTGCGGTTTTTTAATGGCAGCAAAGGTGAACCGCGCAGCTTCGATCCCTTGGATGCCTTACTGGATGACCAGGCGTATCGACTCGCGTACTGGCGGGTAGCGGCAGAGGAGATCAATTACCGGCGCTTCTTTGATATCAACGAACTCGCCGCCCTCAGAACCGAGGACCCGGCGGTCTTTGCCGCGATTCATCAGTTGCCGTTGCGTCTCCTGGAGGAAGGAAAGATCACTGGACTGCGCATTGACCATGTCGATGGGTTGTACGATCCGTTGGGCTATCTCCGGCGGTTGCAGCAGGCCGCCTCCCAGGCGCTCTCCCCGAGGGCACAGACGCCGGAGCGCCTTGCACGCGGGCACGGTGAGTACTCCACGCCGCAACTGAAAACCAATGACGCTTCTGCTCTCGCAGATCTGCCCTGTTACGTTGTGGTGGAAAAGATCCTTGGTCCGGGAGAAACCCTGCCCGAACATTGGCCGGTCCACGGCACCACGGGCTACGATTTCCTCGCTGTCCTCAACGGGATTTTTATCGACCAAGACCAGGAGAAGCGCATAACTGATATCTATACGCGTTTCACCCGGACGCGCGGCGATTTTGCCGATCTCGTGTACGAGAAGAAGAAGTTGATCATGCTGACCTCCCTGTCGAGTGAGATCAATCTTCTCGCCTATCAGCTCGAACGTCTCTCGGAAAGGAATCGCCACTCGCGGGACTTCACGCTGAATAGCCTGACCTATGCGCTGCGAGAG
>JACQEL010000707.1 GCA_016200595.1 Deltaproteobacteria bacterium | reverse complement strand
TCGGAGGCACACTGATATGGAGTGCGCCGGCCTGGACGGCGCTTTGGCTCCCGGGCGCTGAGGGTGAGCCCCGGGCCGTGTGGCCTGTGGCACGGCCCAGCCAAAGCGGGAGCGTGGCTCCCGCACTCCACAGGGCAAAGACGCCAGGCCTGACAGCGATCTGTTCTCGGGCGATAGTTGTTGGTTCCTCTTCCTCATTACTGCCGCACGTCTTGTTTCAGGCCAATTCTTCCAGCAATGCTTTCGCCTCTTGCAAATCCTTGGTATCAAACCCTTCGGTGAACCAGCCATAGATGTCGGCCAGCATCTGTCGCGCTTCGGCTGTCTTGCCTTGAGTCTGCCACAGCCGCACCAGGCTCATCACCGCGCGCAGTTCGAGGGACTTGGCTTGCTGCTTCTGCGCAACTTCAATCGCTTTATGAAAACATCTCTCCGCCTCTTCTGTCTTCTCCCTTGAGCCTTCAGCCTGTGGCCTATAGCCTTCCTGCGCCAGCAGGAGTTCCCCTTTGATCCGATACACCTCCGCCTCATAGAACCGCTCGTCATTCTTCTCTACCCGCTGCAGTGCCTCCGCGACTGCCGCCAGCCCGTCCTCCGTCTGCCCTGCTTTCCCATATGCTTCAGCCAACAGGGCAAGAATATACGGCTGTACCAGCTCCGTCCCGGTAGCTCGGTAGGCGACCAAACCCTGGTCCATTTGGACAATCCCCTCTGCTTCTTGGCTTTGCTCAGCTAGCGCCCACCCCTGAAAGATAGTTCCCCATGCCGACCAGTACGGAAATTCTTGCTCGGTTGAGAGTACGATCGCGGCCTCTGCCTGCTCTCTGGTGGTGGGTGCCTCTCGCCGGAGCTGATGGAGGAAGGTAGCAAAAATCAAAGCAAAGGCCTGACTAAAGGGAGGAACAGACGGGTCGGCGAGCGCCAGTTCCTCATGGGTTCTCGCTAGGGCTTGGTCGGCATACCCCAGGCACCACAATGTCAAGGCCGCATAGCAGAGGCTCGTGACGCCGCGGTTCTCTTGGCCATACAGAGCCGCCTGGGCGCGGTGCTGTTGGGGATCGTAGAGGCCAAGTGCTTGCTCGAGGTGTACGCGGGCCAGAGCAAACTCTCCCAGCCAGAAGAGGACATCCCCTAAAACATAATGCGCCTCTAACAGAAGGGCTGAGTCTTGCGCACTCTCAGCCAGCTGCAGAAGCTGCTCCGCCAGTTCCCGCGCCATCTGCAACTCCGCCCTCAGTAAACACACGGCAAACGATCCCCACAGCATGGAGGAGAGCTGCTGTGTGTCCCCTACCTGCTGACACAGCTCTCGGGCACGAGCGTAGACTTTGCCCACATCTGGGGCCGCATAGCCCTGAGTGGCTATCAGCGCCGGTCCCACCGCCAAGCGCAGGGTGAGTTCCTGGGCTGCCCGCTCTGGCGTTTCCGGCCGCGTCAGCAGCAGCTCCAGCGCCGCCGTGAGATGACTGATCGCCTCCGTGTTGGCCGAGCGTTGTACCGCTCGCTGACCTGCCAACTGCAGATACTCGATGGCTTTCTCGGTGTTGGGACTGCGACGGTAGTGATGCGCTAAGTCGCTGTAGTGCTCCGACAACGTCGTGCCGTACAATGCTTCCAACGCTTGGCCGGTGCGTTCATGTAACCGCTTGCGTTGTTCTTGCAGCACCGTGCCGTAGGCGACTTCCTGCGTGAGGGCATGCTTGAAAATGTATTCCACCTCGGGAAAGGCGGGTTGCTCGTAGAGAAACTCCTTGCGTTGGAGCGACGCGAGCAAGCGATACAAGTCGGCTTCCGGCTGAGTGATGACCTGACGGACCAGGCTGAGGGGAAACTCCCGGCCAATGACGGAGAGCTGCTGGAGCAAGGCTTTCTCCTCTGACGTAAGCCGGTCAATGCGCGCCGCAAGAATCGCTTGCACGGTGGAGGGCAGTTGCAAGGTGGTCGGGGCCTGCGCTAATCGATAGGACCCATGTTCCCCGACAAGTGCGCCTTCTTCCGCTAACGTTTGCACCACCTCTTCCATGAAAAACGGCGTGCCTTGGGTCTTGTCGAGGATGAGCTGTTTCACCGACGTGAGGCTGGTGTTGCTGCCCAGCAAGAAGGTCAACAGTTCTTCCGCCTCTGCTCGACCCAACGGTGCTAACCGCAATTGCGTGTAATAGGTCTTCTGTCCCCACTCATGGCGATACTCCGGACGGTAGTTGGTCAAAAGCAGCAACTTGGCGCTGGCCACACACTCACTGAGCACGTCCAAGACGCCTTGCGTTTCTGCATCAATCCAGTGCAAGTCTTCAAAGATGAGAATGAGGGGTTGATTGAGACTCTCGCGCAGGAACAGCTTCTTGAGCGCCTCGAAGGTGCGGCGACGGCGAATTTGCGCGTCCATCTGCTGCAACGGCGAGGGCTGTTCTTCAATGCCGAGCAAGGCGAACAGATAGGGGAGGGTGTCTTCTAAGCTGCGATCTAAGTTGAGTACCTTGCCGGTCACTTTCTCTCGCCGCTTGCGTTCATCATCGGAACCTTGGATATCAAAGTAGCTCT
>JACQEL010000706.1 GCA_016200595.1 Deltaproteobacteria bacterium | reverse complement strand
GTTTCGCGCCCGGCCCCTGAAAGCGATCCGTGCCAACCGCCGGCATGCCTCCAGTTCCTTCATGCAAGCCAACAGCAAAGTCCAGTTCCTGGGCCTCGACCCAAAACGGATCGTAGGCTGGATCGTCGAGCATACGGCCGTTGTAACGGTTCGGCCGCAGAAAGCCTCCCCGCATACCTAATTCCTTGCGGGCAAAGCGCATCTCCTCAATGGCGAGCTCCACGGATTGCATGGGTAACATCGCTACCCCAAAAAGACGGTCAGGATAGGGCTGGCAGTAATCCGCCAACCAGCGGTTATAGGCGCGGCACATGGCCGCGGCTAACTGCGGCTCCTCTACCGCGCCAGCGAACAGCCCCAGCGTCGGATAGAGAAAGACAGCATCAATGCCATCGAGTTCCATATCGGGAATCCGTGCATGCGGATCAAAGCCTCCCTTCCTCCCTTCCGTGTATCTAATCTTAATCGAGGCTTCTCCCTGCCGAGCGCCGATGGCTCCGGCTAAGCCCAGCCCTGTGGGCCCCCCCAGGACTTTTCCTTCCACCCGCAGCCGCTCTTTCCCATCCGTGTCAACAAAGAGCTCTGGGGCCCGGTCACGGTACTGGGGCTCGATGTACGTGCGCCAGAAATCGGGCGGTTCCAACACGTGGCCATCGGAATCAACAACATTGTAGGTACGACTCATAGCCGCCTCCTTTTTGCAACAGATGCAGTTCTATTTCCCTGCTTCGCGTCCTACCACCTTGTCACCTAAGGAGCAAGCTGCACCACTGGACAATGCCACAGCCAGACTCACTCCCCTCACTGTCTCCCAGCGCCATCAACAAGTCGAAGCACGAACGCAGCTTGGCGCACACGATGCTAGTATTCTGCTATATACCCATAAATCAGTAAAGATTGTGTTCGGTAAATTCGGGGTGTAGGGACATCCGTATGGCAACCGAGACGTGGACTCATGGCTTTGCCACCACCAACGGCATCCGGCTGCATTACGTGGAGCAGGGCCAAGGGCCGTTGCTGCTTTTGCTGCATGGCTTCCCGGTGTTCTGGTACTCCTGGCGCCACCAGATTCCCGTGCTGGCCCAACACTTCCATGTCGTGGCCCCAGACCTGCGGGGTTTCAACGACTCGGACAAGCCCGAGGGCGTAGACCAGTATCAGCTCCATCACCTGGTGGAAGACGTGGGTGGATTACTGCGCTTTTTTGGTCAAGAGAAAGTCATTGTGGTGGGCCATGACGCAGGGGCATTCGCGGCGTGGGCTTTTGCGGCAACCTATCCGGAGGCGACGGAACGGCTCATCGCGTGCGCGAATGGCCACCCGGGCGTCTTACAGAAGTTCGCGAGCCAAGGCTACGCGGAGCACGCCGCGGCCCTACGGCGGATGTTCTATATCTTCTTCCACCTGGTCCCCGAGGTGCCGGAACGGTTTTACCGCAAGTACAACTACGCCTTTTTCGATGACTGGCGGCGCAACCACCCAGAGCGCTTTACCGCCGAGGATATTGCGGAATACAAAAAGGCGCTCGCCAAACCGGGGGCTTTAACCGCGGGGCTTAATTACTATCGAGCCCTCTTGCCGCCCGAAGTGCTGGTGGGGGAGGTGCCGTTGCTGAGCGAGAAAGTGAGGTGTCCTACCCTGTTGATCGTAGGCGAGAACAGCCACATTGCGAGCCCGGCGGCGACAGAGTGGAGTAGAGAATTTGTGGAGGCGCCCTTCACCCTCCGCGTGGTTCCCAAGGCTGGGCACTGGGTGCAGCTCGAACAACCGGAGCTGGTGAACCAGCACCTGCTGGAGTTTCTGGCAGACGTGTAGCCGTAACGATCAACCCGGGCAGGAGCGAGAGGCATGGGAGCACCGGCTAAAAACCCCCTGCACCGTCTTGCCACCCGCCTGCGGTTCAGGATAAACCCGAAAGGTCTCGGTTTGGGCGGCGGCAGGTGACCAGCAGACGTCAAGCAGCAGGAGGTTTCCAGCATGCGGATCGCCTTGATTTCCGATATCCACGCGAACGAAGTGGCCCTGCGGGCCGTCCTGGAGGACATCCAGCAGGTCGGTGTTGATCAGATTGTCTGCCTCGGAGATGTCGCCACGCTGGGGCCACGCCCCGGTGCCGTGATTCAGGCCCTCCGAGATCTGGGGTGCCCGTGTATTCTGGGAAACCACGACGCGTTTTTGCTCGATCCCGGCTTGATTCATACCTACACCGAAGTGCCGATCATAATGGAGGCCGTGGATTGGTGTCGGAGCCAGTTGTCAGCAGAAGAACTGGAGTTCCTGCGCGCGTTTCAACCCAGCCTCGAAATCGCCTTAGATGCGCATTCCACGCTGTTGCTTTTTCATGGCTCTCCCCGCTCGCATATGGAGAATCTGCTCTCCACGACTGCACCGGCTGAGTTGGATCGTCTGCTGGCCGGTCACAGCGCTACAGTGATGGCGGGCGGGCACACGCACTTGCAACTGCTGCGTCAGCATCGCGGGATACTCCTCGTCAATCCGGGAAGCGTGGGGCTGCCCTTCAAGGAGTTCGTCGACGGCCAGACCCCAACCTTGCTCGGCCATGCGGAGTATGCCACGGTTGAGGCGAGCAAGAACACTGTCAGCGTCAATCTGCGTCGCGTCCAGCTCAACAAAAACCCGCTACGTGAAGCAGTAGCAGCCTGTGATAACCCGCTGCGGAGCTGGTTGCTGCAGCAATATGCTTGAAGGGTGGAAGGAAGACAAATGCCAAAGCTGACCGCGCCAGAACTGAAAGACCTCTTGCTAAAGAGCCTTCCGGCAATTGACCACCATATTGTTGTCAGTGGCGAAGGATACTCAACGCTGGACAGGCAGCCATCGGCTTGTAGAGGTGCCATCAGGTGCCATTGAGCGATATGGTAGCCTATGAATGATAAACCCCGCGAAGCGGTTTATGGCGGAGGAGCTATCGAGGTGCGATTTAGTGCTGCAAAGACAGGAGTCGCTATGCGAAGAATTTGCTTGGCGATCCGTGCCCGAGTCGCCGGAGATATCGCCGTTGCGGTCTTCTCTTCGGTAAGGTTTCTGACCGAGATCTCCTTGTTGGCGATCGGACTCCTCGACCCAAGGGCTGCCCTTCGGCGGCGCAGCTGCTCCCCGGCAAAGAAAGTGGCCTTCCAGGCTTACTCGGTTCACCTTGCGCAGTTCTTTCAAACGACGATCGCCCACTTACACACCGATCCTAATGTCGAGGTGAGCTTCATCATTCTGCTCCATCCCCAGTTCCCTTTGCGAACTCTTAGTGAGCTGAGGGCTTATGCTCGCTCAGTTCTGGGGATCCCGGAGAAACGCATCAAATTGTTCTGGCAAGTACTATGGGCAGACTTCGACCTGATCATCTACACCGACGTTTACGCGCGCTTTCCTATGCGCAAGACGCGCAAGTGCCTGATCGCGCACGGTCCCGGGCTCATGCCAAGGTTCTTTCGCAAACATCCTCTTCGCAAAACAGTCTTCGACTTTGATTTGGTAGCAGCCAGCGGCGCATACGACCTGGCCATTCTTGAGGAGGCAGTCGCTGGGCGTCAGAGCCCTCGTCTGGTCTCGGTTGGCTTTCCCTTCCTCGATCGCCTTTTCGGCGAGTCCGAGAGTCGAGAGGAATTCAGCCGGTCTCAGGGCTTTGACCCGGCTCGGCCGCTCGTCCTCTTCTCGCCACACTGGCAGACACTCAATGAGGAAGGCTCTGGACAGCGCGTCCGTGACGTCATCGCAGCCTTGCGGGCGGCAAACGTGAATGTGTTGATCAGGCCGCATGTGTGCTCGCTCAACCGCACCATGGCGCGCAATGTGGATTGGCGATCAAAGTTGCTAGCCTTGTCAGAAAACAGGGCAGTGCGCGTTGACTTCAACCTTGACGACATCCCGGCTTTGCGGCATGCTGATGCGATCGTCACCGATCGTTCGAGCCGGGCGTTCAACGCAATGCTTCTGGCTAAACCAGTCATCCTCTATCCTCCTGAACAAGGCCACGGCGCTCTGGAATCACGAAGGTACAACCTCATGTGCAGCGGTTCGTATATGGCTCGCACCCCGAGCGAGATCACCGACTTGCTGCGCAAGCCATTCGCCAGCTGGCGACCGCGCCCTGATGGCACTCTGGTCGCAGCGCAGTGTTTCGCTTTTCCCGGACACGCCACGGAGGCCTTCGTGCAGCTGATTCGCCGCGAGATCGGGCTCCGGCAAAACAGTAGGGTTAACGAGGCGGCTTCGCTATGAGACGGCTCACCTCGATCGGCCAGCCGCTCGACATGTCGCCCAACGCGTTCGGCGAGCCGAGGTTGTCGAACGACGCACGCGACGACGTTCCTGAGCTTCGCCGTCGCATCGCAGAGGACGGCTACCTCTTCTTTCGGGACTTCTTCGGCCGCGAAGAGACCCTCGGCGCGAGGCGCGAGGTGGTTAATTGGCTCGACGGCGGAGGTCTGCTCGATCGGGGTCGCCCGGTTTTGGCGGCGGTAGCGGCGGCGCACGCGAGCACTCGTATCGAGCCCGAGGCCGGGAAGTTTCCCTCCGTACGCCGCCTCATGCATGGGGGCCGCATCATGCAGTTTTACGAGCGCTTCCTGGGAGGGACCGCGCGTGCCTATGACCACATCTGGTTGCGCGTCCCCAGCCCCGGCCAGGTGACGGGCCCGCATTGCGATATCATCTACATGGGACGGGGTACGACGAACCTCTACACTTCGTG
>JACQEL010000705.1 GCA_016200595.1 Deltaproteobacteria bacterium | reverse complement strand
AGGACCATCCGTTCGGCTCCAAGCGCATTCCCTTGGAGACCGAGTATTACGAGGCGTACAATCGAGACAATGTCTTGCTGATTGACATCCGCGAGACCCCGATCGAGGGCATCACTCCTAAAGGCCTCAAGACCAGTGACAAAGAGTACGAATTTGACGTCATCATCTATGCCACGGGGTTTGATGCGGTGACCGGAGCGTTGACGCGGATCGATATCCGCGGCGAAGGCGGGCAGACGCTCAAGGACAAATGGGCTGAGGGGCCGCGCACGTACCTGGGGCTGCAGACCGCCGGCTTCCCGAATCTCTTCATTGCCACGAACTCCGCGTTCTGCAACTACACGGTCTGCGCCGAGACGATTGTGGAATGGATTGCCGATTGCATCCGTTATGTGCGGTAGAAGAACTTTGCGCGCATTGCGCCCACCCCGCAGGCGGAAGCGGCTTGGGTGGATCATGCTAACGAGTTGGGCGCGCTCACGCTCTTGAGCGATGCCAACTCCTGGTTTATGGGGTCGAATATTCCCGGTAAGAAACGCGCCATCCTGCTCTATGCCAATACCGCCCCTGCCTATCGGGCAAAGTGTGAGGAGGTGGCGGCCAAGGGCTATGAAGGGTTTCAACTGCAATAAAGAGGTTCCTTTGTTCTCCGCTTATAGACCTGACTCGGGAGTTGTTCTTATGTCGGAGGCTGAAAACATTCAGCCTCCGACGATGACCGCATTTTAATGTTGTTGGTAGGCTTCCTACTTGCTCTCGTGGCGCTCTCTCTTGAAACCCGCTATGACTTATAGTCCTGGCCCATGAACGACGGGTTGAAACCCAAGAAGCCGGTTACGGCACCCTCGCGGTCTCCTCTGTCCGTAGCCATTTGTTAATCGATCCCCAACTAAAGGAGGGTGAGTAATGACAGCATATCGCATTATTTCTGGAGACTCGCACTTCGTGGAACCGCCTAATATGTGGGCGGAACGGATCGACAAAAAGTTCCACGACCAGGCCCCGCATACCGTCCGCGGACATGGGGGGCAAGAAGGGGAGTTTTTTGTTTGCGAGAATATCACTCCGGTGCCGGTCGCTGGGTTCTTCGGTTCGGGGAAGAGCGACGAAGAACTGCCGGCGCATCGGAAGCGGGGATTTGAGGTAGCACCCAAGAGCGTGTGGGATCCAGCCGAACGGTTGAAGGAACAGGACGCCGATGGCGTGAGCGCCGAAGCCCTGTACACCTCGATGGGCATGCTCTTATTTGGCTTGGACGATGCGGCCCTCAGAGCTGCTTGTTTCCGCGCGTTCAACGATTGGGCGGCCGAGTACTGCAGCTACAACCCCAAGCGGCTCATCGGTCTCGGGGTGATCTCGCTGGAAGATATTCCTACGGCAGTGACGGAGCTCGAGCGCATTGCCCAAAAAGGGCTGCACGGCGCCTTGATCTGGGGGGCGCCACCAGAGGACCGGCCGTACAGTTCACGTGAGTATGATCCCTTCTGGGCTGCCGCCCAGGACCTGCAGATGCCTTTGAGCCTGCACATCCTGACTGGTCGCGGTGGGGTGCAGTTCGACCCGCGCCGGGTACTGTATCGCTATATGAAGTTGCCGCAAGAAATCCAGCTGAGCTTCGCCGACTTGATCGTCGGCGGCGTCCCGGAGCGTTTTCCGCGCCTGAAGTTGGTGTCGGCAGAAAACGACGTCTCCTGGATTCCGCACTTTATGTACCGGTTGGACCACGCCTATGATCGGCTCCGGCACTTCGAGAGCCTTACACTGCCGATGCTGCCCAGCGAATACATGAAACGCAACGTCGTGGCCACGTTCCAGTTTGAGACCACCAATGTCAACTTCACGCGCCAGGTCTTTGGGGCGGACAATATCCTCTGGTCATCAGACTACCCGCACACCGACTCCACCTGGCCGCACTCCCAAGACCTGATTGCGCAGGCGTTCGGCGGCATTCCTGAAGCGGACGTGCAAAAAATCGTCGGTGCGAATGCGGCGCAGCTCTATCACGTAGAGTGATTCTACGAAGAAGAGGGGCAGTGACCTGCCCTTCTTCTGTATGGCACCCGTGCATGGCTTGACTTTGTAGATGTGGCGGAGCTATGGCTGGGGGCAAAGATACTATGACAAGGAGGAAAACGATCTATGGCAACACGAGATTTTGAGGTGCAACAACTGCTCAAAGCGTATCGCAAAGGGCTGATCTCGGATGATCTCTTTGAAGCACAGATGAAAGAGCTGGGCGCAGCCCAGAATGGCTTGGATGTTGCGAACGTATTAGCGCACCGGGGAGACGGTTCCAAAATAGCAACCCAAATGCTGCAAAAGACGGCGCAAAGTGAGACGATGGTCTTCACCATCCCAGCCCACTTCAGCAACGATCACGAAAACAGCCACAAAGGGGATCAGATTATCTATGTCCTTGATGGCTGCGCGGTCGCGCGAGTCTCTGGGAAGGAACAAGAAATTAAGGCAGGCGATCTGCTGATGATCCCGGCCGGGGCTCCGCATACCCTGCGTACAGCCAACGATCCGTTGTTTGCCGTCACCGTCTTTGCGCCGCCCGAAGCCTAGGGGAGCAAGAGCCTGGGTGAAGCCAGAGGCAGATCATTTACACCAATTGTTAGAATGGAGGGTAAGCAGATGAGCGTTATGGTACTGCTCGAAATGCAGGTCAAACCCGAGGCGGTGAACGAGGTGAAAGGGCTCCTGAAACAACTGCTGCCGGATACGCGCGCCTACGCCGGATGCCAGGGGATTGATATTTATGGCAACTTAGACGATGGCGGCAATCTGGTGTTCTATGAGCGCTGGGACACACGCGACCATTATCAACGCTACCTCTCCTGGCGCACCGAGACCGGGGTCCTCGATAAACTCAGTGCGAAGTTAACCGGGCCGCCGAAGATTCGCTACTAGGACCGGGTGGATGTCTAAGACCGGGTAAATATCCAAGCGCAGCCAAGCCGGCTGCGCCACCAATCCTAATGAGATTCGACGACCGAATTCGGTAATGCTACTGCCGACCAAGAACTGGTAGGACAGGCTTCCAGCCTGTCAACAGCACGGGCTAGAAGCCCGTGCCACCAAGAATCACAATTGCCGATCTTGTTCAGCAAAATTATTAGGTGGGACAGGCCGCTGGCCTGTCCTGCAGCAAATACGCTCAAAGCAGATTTGCTATTGTCCTCCACCCGAGCGCAGCACCTGTCCTGGTAGTGCGCCAGTGTGTTTCTGTTCTTCGTAGAGCACCACACCGTTCACTATCGTGCACTGTACCCCCTGCGCGGGCATGACCAGACGGCGTCCGCCACCAGGCAAATCGTAGCGCATCTCGGGCCGCTTCGCTGACCCGACTGTGCGGTGATCAAACAGCACGAGGTCAGCCGCCAGGCCCGTCGCGAGCCGTCCTCTATTGTGCAAGCCAAAGAAATCAGCCGGCTCAGACGTCAATCGCTGTACGGCGTACTCTAACGTCATGGCCTCTTTCTCGCGCACCCATCTCCCTAGTAGATAAGTACAGTAACCCGCATCGCACAGCATATCCACATGTGCTCCACCATCAGAGAGGCCGATCATCGTGCGCGGGTCGGTGATCAACTCCCGCACCCCTTCCTCATTCGAATTGAACAGCGGGATGATGTACTGCGTTTTGAGATCATCTTCGAGGGCGACATCGAGGAATGTGTCCACGCCATCCTGCCCCCGCTCCCTGGCAATCTCGGCCACAGTTTTCTTTTCCAGGGACTTCAACGCCGGGTTGCTGACCTCGTGGACCTCAATCGTCTCCCAGCGGCCCGAGAACACCAGCCGCGGTCGAGTTAAATCCGCCCGGAACGCGGCGCGAAACTCCGCGCTGCGATACAGCTCCTTCTGCGCCTCCACCGGCTGATTGAAGGCCGGTTTCCATGACCGCATGGCGGCAAAAATAAAGGGATTGCGCAAGTCTACCTGGCCCACCAGCGGCCGGCAGCTGGCCTGGGGAATCCCCTTACGTTTGATCAACGGCTCAGCGGCACGCAGCGTATTCATGGCCGCCTCGGGCTGATCATCGCGGCTGAGCACGGCCAACCACGTCACCGGTCTGCCACTTTCGGTGAGGAGAAAGTCCAACAACTCATACTTGTCAGGCTGAGCCGGGTCGCCGAGCGCCACCTCGATCGCCCCGCGGTTGAGTTCCTTCAGGACGTTGGCGTAAGCCTTGAGTTCCTCGCGGCTGGCAAGGCGGCAAGCAAGGGGCCGACCTTTGTAGCCGATGTGCTGGGCCACCGTGGTTGTGGTAAACCCCATAGCCCCGGCGGCTACGGCTTCCCGCAACAAGGCCTGGATCTGGCGGATTTCCTCGGTCGTCGCCGCCCGCTCCATCGACTCCTCGCCCATGACGTAGTGCCGAAAGGGGGTGAGCGGAGCCAGGAATCCCAGGTTGATGCCGATGCCGCGTTGCTGCGCGGCATTCATGTATTGCGGAAAACTCTCCCAATCCCAGCTCACGCCTTTGGCCAGGACATCGAAGGGAATCGACTCCACATTGACCAGGTCCCAGGCGGCAATCTCCTGCAACCGCGGCTGACACGGAGCCAGCCCGACCCCACAGTTGCCCATAATGACACTGGTCACGCCATGCCAGGAGGAGCAGGAGATCAGCGGATCCCAACAGATCTGCGCATCGTAATGGGTGTGAGGATCGACGAACCCGGGCGCGACGATCAAATCCCCAGCATCGATGACTTTCTTGGCACCATCGGTGATCTTACCAATTGCGGCAATCTTTCCGTCAGCTACCGCTCAGAAATTGCCCATGCTGACAACCTTCTGCCTTTTTCTTCTTGGAGCTATAGCACACGTAGAGCCCAGGCGGGAAGAGAACGGTTCAGCGGGCGAGGGCTTTTGCCAATTGCGCGCAAAATAAGACATGCTACTGTGAGGCGCCGTAGTTAACTTGTCACTGCGAACATTGAGTAGGGATAAGAGCCTAATGAATTTTGACGAGCAAGATCAGCAATTGAGGTCCTGGTGGCATGGGCTTCTAGCCCGTGCTGTGGACAGGCTGGAAGCCTGTCCTACCATTTCCTGACTGGCAGTTGCATTCCCGATTTTGTACGTCAAATCTCATAAGGCTGCCAACCGCCAAGACTCTCTGTTCGAGCGAGCGTAGATGGGCCACGCAGATGTGGATAAAGGAGGAGCTATCATATGCCAGCAGCGCACTTTTTTGCTCAAGATCTTGCTGAGATTGGTCTAGATCCACAGAAGGTGCAGGCGCTCTTCGAGCGCGCCGAGCGCGAAGTCAAGGAAGGCATACTGCCCGCGTGTCAGGTCGCCATCGCCCGCCACGGCAAGCTCGGCGCGATGCAGACCTTTGGCCGCGCGGTCCAAGGCGGGGTGGAGAAGCCGGCCACCAACGAGACCTTTTTTGTCATCATGTCCGCCACTAAGGCCTTCACTTCGGCGGCGGCGTGGCTGTTGATGCAGGAGGGCAAACTGCGTCCGGACGATCGCATTGTGCAGTTCGTTCCGGAATTTGGCACGAACGGCAAAGATGCCGTGACCGTGGAGCAGTGTTTAATCCACACGTCGGCGATCCCGTATGCGCCGCATTGGCAAAAGGAATGGGGGAATCGCAAGCGGCGGCTGGAACGCTTCGCCCAATGGCGTTTGGACCATACACCGGGCGAAAAGTTTGTCTACCATATTTCCGCGAACTTCTGGCCGATTGCCGAGATCGTGGAGCGCCTCAGTGGGCAGGAGTATCGCGACTTCGTGCGCACACGGATTGCTGAGCCTCTGGGTTTGCCAGACTTGAGAGTAGGAATCTCCCCCTCTCAGAACGAGCGGGTGGCAGATCTCGTCTGGGTGGGAGAGCCAATGAGCGCCGCGGAATACGAAAAAATGGGCTTGAAACCTCCGCGTGCCGGCGTCTCCGGTATTAGTGAAGCCGGGGTGATGGAACTCAACGAGCTTGAGACCAGAACGGCAGCATCGCCCTCAGCTGGCGGCATTACCACCGCTGGTGATATCGCGCTGTTTTACCAGGCCTTGCTGAACGATGGACGCGCTCACGACGGAACGCCGATTTGGCAGCCCGCGATGCTACGCGAGGCACGCCGCATCCGCACTGGAGATCTCAAGGACCCATACTTCGGTCACCTCGCCTATCGCGCCTTAGGGATTGCTGTGGCCGGAGGGGACGGCAAGGCCAACATGCGCGGCTTTGGCCGTACCAACTCGGCTGAGGCCTTCGGACATCCCGGTTTTGGTGGCCAAACTGGCTGGGCCGACCCGGCAACAGGTATCTCATTCGGATATCTCACTAACGGTTTTGACCGCAATGATATCCGTGAAGGGCGGCGCCAGGTAGCACTCTCCAGCCTGGCGGCAGCGTGCGCTGGATAAGCACGGAGCTGGGACAAACGTTCCATCTGGGTGTTGGGTGCTGGGTGCTAGGGACTGGGTGTTAGGAGTTGACAACGTTGAGCCTTCTATTGAACCTGAGCTCTTTTAACCCTGGACTCTTTGAACAGGAGGACTGAACCGTGGCGGGAATATTGGACGGCAAAATTTCTGTGATCACCGGCGCTGGCTCTGGTATCGGGCGGGCGACTGCTAAGATTTTTGCCCGCGAAGGCGCGAGCTTGGTGCTGGCTGACATAGTTGAAGAAGGTGGCCAGGAGACGTTGCAGATGGTCAAGGAACTCGGTGCTGCTGCGATCTTCGTCAAAACTGATGTGTCCAAAGCGCAAGAGGTGGACGCCTTGGTGGCCCAGGCGGTGGAGACCTATGGGCGACTCGATTGTGCGTTCAACAACGCTGGCATCGGTGGCAAGAGTGTGCTTACGCATGAATGCAGTGAAGAGGATTGGAATCGTGTGCTTGCGGTCAATTTGACTGGCGTGTGGCTGTGCATGAAGGCAGAGATCACGCAGATGCTCAAACAGGGCAAGGGCGCCATCG
>JACQEL010000704.1 GCA_016200595.1 Deltaproteobacteria bacterium | reverse complement strand
AAGGACCAGCGCGGCTTCTTCCGCCCCCTCGATGGCAATCACGATGCCACCGCCGCCTGCGACATCGGGGCGGTGGAGTTCGGCGCTGACCCCTGTGACGGCGCCCTGCCCACTTCGGGCTGTACAGTCAACGGCGTGCCCAACCAACTCTGCCAGGGCACGAGCGGCGATGACACCATCGTCGGCACCAAGGGCGTCGATTTCATCATTGGCAAGGCAGGCAAGGATAAGCTGCAGGGAAAAGGTGGCGACGACCTGCTGTGTGGGCAAGGGGGTAACGATACTCTTGATGGTGGCGGCGGAGACGACGTCCTAGTGGGAGCAGGAGGAAACGACACGCTCAGCGGTAAGGGCGGCAACGACCTGCTGTTGGGCGGGGGCGGGAATGACAAGTTAGACGGAGGGGCGGGTAGGGATGAGTTGAAGGGCGGAGCCGGGACCGACACCTGTGTAAACGGGGAGGTGCTTACAGGCTGCGAGTTGTAATCTCACAGCCTTAAGGTCAACGGTCAGCTATCAGCGGTCAGCAGTTAGCCAGTCAAGGCAAATAGCCTCGTGCTCCAGATCATTGGCTGGAGACTTTACAGCACTTTGCCCTTGGTTGTGCCCTGAGAGCGCGACCATCTTGGTCGCCCGTTAAAGCGGGCGGGACGCCCGCGCTCCCAGCAGAGGACCCAGGCGAGTGAATATCGCCGTAGTTTTCTTGGCTCACACCGCTATAGACCAGGCCTTTTCTTGTTTTGGCTGAAAGCTGAAGGCTGATCGCTGAACGCTAAAAGAGGCGACGTTGTGTTGCGCAGAGGCCGATGTTACTTTTTCTTCAATGATCAAAGGCTTGATAGTCAGCCTGCTTCTGCTCGGCAGCCTCTGTGGTGTGACTGGCCTCTTTCTCTATCGCTTTCTCACTACTCCTAGCTCTCCATTACCGCACTCTGTGCTCGTCTTTGTCCACATTGATGAACGGAGAAAGCTTACACCACGCCGTTACCATGATTGAAGGAATGACGTTTAAGCAGGTTGTGGCGCTGCTGGCTGCCCAAGGATTGGGGACAGAAGAAAATTTTCTCTGCCTTAACAGTGACCCAACTTTTCTGGCAGCCTGGGGGTTACCCCCACAAGGGATAGAAGGATATCTCTATCCTGATACCTATCGTTTCTCCTGGCTCGCTCCGCCCGAAGATATTTTAGGACACATGATCGAGCGCTTTTATGGAGTCCTCAATCCAGCCATGTACCGCCAAGCCGCAGCCTTGGATCTCTCCATGCACCAAGTTATTACCCTGGCATCTATTATAGAAAAGGAGACGGGCTCCCCGGTTGAGCGCCCCTTAGTTGCCGCCGTTTTCTATAATCGCTTGCGTAAAGGCATGCCGCTCCAGTCTGATCCGACCGTGATCTATGGCATTGATCACTTTGATGGCAATCTGACTCGCCAGCATCTCCTGACCCCGACGCCCTACAATACGTACTTGTTCCGCGGGCTCCCTCCCGGCCCGATCGCCAGTGCGAGTCTGGAATCAATTCTGGCCGCCTTACATCCGGCCGCACGTGATTATCTCTACTTTGTTGCCAAAGGAGATGGCACCCATGTATTCTCGTCTGATCTGAATACGCACAACCGTGCCGTGCAACGTTTCCAACGAGGACATTCTTAACGTGACCGCGCCTTCTGCCTTAATTGAATTCACGCGCCAGCGCCTCTTACACCAGCGGCAGCTCAATGTCCTGGGCTTTTTCTTGCCCCTCGCGATCGCTACCGGGGTGGCTGGTTGGCTGCTATTAGGCGCTTTTTCTTTCCCTTCCCTCCTAGCAGTTATTCCTCCAGTTCTCTGTGGAAGCCTCCTGATTGTCTCCCTGTGGCACCTCGGTAAGGAGGTGGGGAGGGAAACCGTCGCTGCCTTACTGGATGAAAAGACCGCAGGGAAGGGCCGTTTCCTGACCTTGGCAACCTGCCCAGAGACGCAAGCGAATACGCCGTTCCTCACCCTGGTGGATCAGCAAGCCACCAGCAAAATTGCGGCCTTTGAGCCGGCACGGGATTTACCCTTCAAACTCGACAAGCGGGTGTTCGCAGCCCTGCTCGCGGCGGCACTCAGCCTCCTGATCTTATTCCTGCTTCCGCCAACTCTCACTCTCTCGACACCCGGACCCGACTCTGCGCCTAGCACCTTACTCACAGAGTTGGAAGAAACTGCCCGTACCTTAATGAGCAAGGGCGCCACGCCGCAAGAACAAGTAACGGGAGCCCAACTCTTAGCTCTGGCACAAGAATTAAAAGACCCGACACTCTCTCCCCAGGAGAAACAGCGCCTCATCGATGAAGCCCAGCAACGAATGAAATTGAATTTATCGCTCCCCCAGATTTTGCCCTTTGATCTCAAACTCTTCGCTACGGAAAACAAGAACAACAACGGACAAGGGAATCAGGGTGATCAGCAGCAACCAGATAACCAACCTCTCGCAAAAGCCAACCAGAACCTGGAGCAACTAAAGAAAACCCTATCTTCCGCTGCTGGCAACGAACCGCAGCCGGGACCGCCGAAAGACGGTGAGCAAAAAGAGCAGCAGCCCCGTGAGGCCGGCGGAGGGATCAAGTTCAATATGCCGCAACCCCCGCCAGGAAAACAGCAAGAGCGCCCCGGCCAGGAACCGTCAGGGCAACAACAGAAATCCTCTCAGGATCAGACACCGAACAATCAGATGCAGACGGCAGGCACTGACCCAAACCGGCCTGGTGGACAGCAAGACCAGGGGCAGAACCAAAATAAGAATGGGCCGACCCCCAATCCCCAACAAAATGAACCGCAAGAAAAGGGAAGAGGCTCGACGATCGGCGGTAGCCCAGGAGAGCGCTTTCTCCAGCCGGGTGAGCAGCCCGGAGGGTTCCTTACCAAAGACGCCCGCTTCGTCAAGGTCCGCATACCGGTCGGAGAAGAGATTAAAGGAGAAAGTGACCGACGTACTGAGAATCGCGGGCCAGCCCAGCCCAAAGTTCCGTATAGCAACGCCCCCCTTAAGGAAGGTCCGCCCGACCAAGCTCAACCGAAACAACCAATTCCCTTGGAATACCGTAAGATTCTGCAGTAGTGAGACTAACCTATGACTATACAAGTTTGGCTCATGTCCAAGATTTGTGCACTTCTGCTGTTCCCCCTTCGACTTCGCTCATGCTACGCTCAGGGCGAACGGGGTCTGACTCGCGTCTGCACAGATTCTGTACATGAGCCACAAGTTTTTCATCTCGCCCTTCTGACAATCCGCAATCCGCAATCCGCAATCCGCAATCGGGCAGAGTCATGACACCGCCTGAAGACCGCGTTCGCGAGTTCCGGCGTCTGTTTACCTCCATCGAGGAAGAGGTCGGCCGTGTCATTGTTGGGCACCGTGATGTCGTGCGAAAAGTCCTGACCGCCTTTTTTGCCGGCGGTCACGTGCTGATCGAAGGCGTGCCAGGTTTGGGCAAGACCCTGATGGTCAAGTCGCTCAGCCAGGCTCTGGGCCTCAGTTTCAAGCGTATTCAGTTTACCCCAGACCTGATGCCCTCGGATATTGTCGGCACGCAGGTGCTGGCAGACGGCACGGGTGAACGTCACTTTGAGTTCAAACGTGGTCCGGTATTTGCCCAGGTGGTCTTAGCCGACGAGGTCAACCGAGCCACACCGAAAACCCAATCGGCAATCCTGGAGGCGATGGAAGAACATCAAGTGACGGTTTTTGGCGAAACCTATAAACTGGATTCGCCCTTCTTCGTCTTAGCAACTCAGAATCCTATTGAGATCGAAGGCACTTATCCCTTACCTGAGGCACAACTCGATCGTTTTTTCTTCAAGTTGATCGTCCATCCACCCAATTCAGTAGAGCTGGCGGAGATTCTCGCGCGCACCACCGCGGAGGCACGGTACCAGATCAAACCTGTGCTGCGGACCGGCCCAGGGCAAGCCCTCGTCGAAGAGATGAAGACTTTAGTGCGTCAGGTGCTCCTGGCACCGCCGCTCAGCAATTACGTCGCGGCACTTATCGCCACAGCGACACCCGGCACTGGTCAGTCTCCGGTTGCCGAAGTGACTCAGTATCTGCGCTACGGTCCTGGCCCGCGTGGCGCTCAGGCTATTACCCTCGGCGCTAAGGTCAACGCGCTCCTTGACGGACGGGTGAACGTGAGCTTCGAGGACATGGCTGACGTCACCTTGCCAGCGCTGCGTCACCGCTGTCTGCTCAACTTCCAAGCCGAGGCCGAAAACGTCACGGCGGATCAGATTATCGAGTTGTTGCTGAAAAAGGTGTCGAAGAGATAATACCAAGTCTGTTTTGATGGGAACGTTTCCCAATATGGACAGTAGCTGGGTTTCGCTCCGCTCAACCCAGCCTACCTGACTTCGACTAGCTCTTTTACGGATGATGCCGCTGCACCACCTCACGCAAGCGTCCCGGGAAGTCCGACATAATCCCGTCCACTCCGAGATCGAGCAACCGTGCCATTTCTTGGGGTTCGTTGATCGTCCATACGTGTATTTCTAGACCGACTGTATGGGCGGCGGCCACAGTCTCTGGTGTGACTAGAGGGATCTCATGAAACTTCGGCGGGATCTGCAAGGCCAGGCCAGCCGGGTGATAGTCCGCCAGTTGTCCGGTAGACACCCGTTGGATGAAATCTGTTACTTCACCCACGGCAAAACTGGTAGCTATATCCGACGCCAAGGTCCTCACCCGCGAGATGACGAGGTCGTGCTCTGAGGCGAGGATCACATCTGCTGCGCGACCATAGTCCCGCACGACCGCAATCACTTGCTCTTCGATCGGAGGTTCAACCTGCTTGATTTCCACTGTGAATTGCAGTTGGGGAAACTCGCGCAACACCTCGGCCAGAGTCGGTATACGAACACCGACTGCGCGAAAGGGAAACTGTTGACCACCATCGGCAGAAAACCAGTAGCCGGCATCGAGTTGTTGGAGTTCCGCCAGGGTATGCTCTTGCACTTTCCCCTTGCCATTCGTGGTCCGCTCTAACGTCTCATCGTGAGTCACCACGACTTGACCATCCCGAGTAGTGTGTACATCGAGTTCCGCGTAAGAGACTCCGGCCTCTACACCCCGGCGAAATGCTACTAGGGTATTCTCCGGCGCCTCACCGCTTGCTCCGCGGTGAGCAAAGAGTCGAGGTTTCGAGCCAAGAAAGAAGTTCGTCATAAGATAATTCCAGTTCTGACTATGCCTTTGTTGTTCGGGCAATCACGCCTTTTTCACGCAGGTGTTCGATCTCGGTTGTGGCGAGACCAAGCCCTCGTAAGATCTCTTCATCGTGAGCACCCAGGGCAGGAGCGCCTGAACGCACCCGCGTGGGAGTGCGAGAAAACTTCGCAGCTGGCCCGGTAATTGGCACGGAGGAACCGTTAGCCTGTGGCGTCGGCTGGAGCATGTCGCGGTCCAGCACGTGCGGGTCGCGAGCGGCTTGGCCATAGGTTCGCACCGGCGCGACCGCCAAGCCTGCTTTCACGAACAGTGCAATGACGTCATCAGCCGAGCGCGGCGCGCACCAGGCGCCGATCAATTCATTCATCTCGTCACGGTGGTGCAAGCGGTTGGCAAGGACAGCATACTCAGGATCCTCAGCGAGGTCCGGTCTGCCAATCAGCCGCGCCAACACTTGCCAATGTTTATCCAAGGTAACGGCCAGGCGGATATGCCCGTCTCGGCAAGCATAGACGTTCGCCGGTGCAGCGAAAGGGGACTCATTACCTAAGCGAGGGATCGGGACTCCCAGCGCCCCCAACGTGAGAAAGCCGTTAGACTGAAACAACATGGCATCGAGGAGTGACACGTCTATATGTTGTCCTTCACCGGTCTGCCGGTGATAAAAGACCGCGGCTAAAGCTGCCAAGGCACCATGCAGACCAGCGAGATCATCTCCTAGCGCCGTTGCTGCTTTCACCGGATTCCCATTCTTTTCCCCATTAATAGACAGGAACCCACTGGCTGCCTGGGCCAGGCTATCATATCCGGCGCGGTCATGATCCGGACCGAATTGCCCGAATCCCGAGATTGAAACATAGATGATATCAGGTTTCACGCGGCGCACCGCTTCGTAGCCAACGCCCCACTTAACCATCGTGCCCGGACGAAAGTTTTCTACCACTACGTCAGACTGTGCCGCCAGCTTGAGGAAGATGTCCCGTCCTTCACTGGTGCGCAAGTCGAGGCTCAGGCTGCGCTTGTTGCGGTTGATCGTTGCATGCGCGAGGGGAAAGGGTGGATCCGTATCCGGAAGAAAAGGCGGCATGCGGCGGATGACTTCCCCCTCAGGAACCTCGACTTTTACCACTTCTGCACCAAAATCCGCCAGCAGACACGCGCACATCGGTCCGGCCCAGGTGGTGCAAGCTTCCAATACACGCAATCCTGCTAGCGGACCGGCTAGATCCTGACGCGCGTCGCGAAAGAAGTCAGTCTTGTCCATAAGAGAGTCATCCTTCCCCGTATGCTGGGGTTCAATTCGTGAAAATTCTCACCAGTGCAGCAGGAAGTGGGCCAGCAGCAACCAGCTTCTTACGCTTGGGGTCTACAGTCAGATTCAAGCCCTCCAGGGTTCTCGCGCCAAGGAGCAACAAATCGCCTTTTTCCGCAAATACCACCTCATCGATGGTGAAAAATTTGTCCAGGCGAATGATAGCAAAGCCAACGCTACGTGTAACCTGTTGACCGTTGGCCATCACAAAAAGCAAGTCTTTTTTCTCTCTTGTGATACCGAGCTTTTCCAGCGTTGCGGCTGGCACCCAGGTATATTCGCTGCCGGTGTCCACCAATATCCTTGAGATGATTGCAGACCTGCTGCGCTCGACGGAATTCTCAATCTTACAGCGTGTGAAAAATGTGCCCATACAATCTGTCTTCCGCAGTCTTTCTCATACCCAGGCTCCGTCTGGGAACGGGGTCGTCAACTGTGATACTTGACGAAGTACTAAACCGAACGGCAAGAGATTCATACACTCACGCATCCGAGCCTGAAGGCCGTAGCGTGCGCTATGCGCACGACCATAGCGGCGTACAGAGAAGACGTGCGCACAGCGCACGCTACCCCGAGTGTACCAACTTCATGCATCTTGGTTTAGAATCCAAAAGCGACTGCTTGACCAACTAACACTGCGCCATTCCGGGTCAAAGTGCTCTCAGAGAGACTCGCGTGCTGGGTGAGCGTATGAATGTCTCGTAGGCGACGCTGGAGGGGAGAAGAGTCGTAAATGGACGGGCCACCGCCAACGGTATAGCACGTATCGACGATCGCCGCACAAGTTTGCGCCACCCAGGAATCGGTCGCGAGAATCCGCGTGGTCAGCGCTGCGTCCTCTACTTCTTCTCCGGTTACTGCCAAGTGCCATACCCGCTCTGCCTCCGACCGCAGCAAAGCCCGCGCGGCCCGTAAGCTGGTCTCGGCATAGCCCAGACGGTACTGCACAAGCGGAGTTTCGACGAGCGGGGCACGCGCATACAGCCGCTGCTTTTTGGTCCCCACAAATTTCACCACCTCATCCAAGGCCCCTTGCGCAATGCCAACTGCCACGGTGGCGATGTGCAATGAGAACTCCAGAAGGGGAAATCTGAACAAAGGTCCAGGAATGGAAGACTGACCAGAGAAAATATCCAGCGAGCGTTCTTCCGGGACAAAAATGTCCTTCACGGCGATATCATGGCTTCCGGTACCGCGCAGGCCAACGACTTTCCAGGTATCAAGGATCTCTGTCTCTCCAGCCTGAAAGAGCATGCCTCTGAGTTCAGGCATGCCCTCGACTAGCCCTGGACGCGGCCGTCCGTCTTCCACCACGACACAGTTGCCGAGCAGCCAGGAGCAATGCTGACAGCCGCTGGCAAATCCCCAGCGTCCGGTCACACGATAACCGCCAGCCACAACTCGCGCCTCACCCTGTGGGGCAAAGCCGCCGCCCATGATGACCTCGGGCCCCTCGGCATACAGGGCGTCAAAACTGTGCCGCGGCAAGAGTGCCAAAAGCTGTGGGGTCTCACAGCCGATCATCACGGTCCAGCCTACGGCGCTGTCTGCGGTCGCCAAGGTCTCCAGGATCTGGATGCTGCTGAGCAGATCGATCTCCTCACCACCATGCGACCTGGGTACGAGCATGCGGAAGCAGCCGGCAGAGCTCAGCGCGGTCAGCACATCCGCTGGAATCCGTCGAGCGGCCTCAATTTCCGCCCCTCTGCCATTGATCATCGGCGCCAAGTCGCGCACCGCCTGTAAAATCCGCGTTGCCGCGTCTGCCATTCCTTCTTCCTCCCTGTAGCCCAATCTTTTTAGGGGAGTTCGGCTTTGGGGTCAATTCTCAGCAAGCTGTCCCTTTTTCCCGCAGGACAGGAGGAAGCTAGAATAACCAGCCGAGCGTTGCTAAGAATAGAGCCGGCAATTCGCGCTCTCTGTGCCCGAGACCGCAAGAAGAATTCTCATACAGGCAGTGAGGGGGAGCACTCCCTCACTAGCGACGATCACCACAAGGAGGAGAATAACGTGGAAGAATTAAAGGTTGAAGTAAAAAACCGGGTTGGTATTCTGACGATGAACCGACCGGAGAAACTCAATGCCCTCACTTTGCAGATGGGCACGGCTGCTATGGCCGCATTGAAAGAGATGGCCGACAACCCGGACATTGGAGCAGTGGTGCTAACCGGGGCTGGTCGTGGCTTTTGCGCTGGCGGTGATGTCTC
>JACQEL010000703.1 GCA_016200595.1 Deltaproteobacteria bacterium | reverse complement strand
TGGGAGTTCGTTTGTGGTGGCGACCAGAACCGGGAGGCGAAGCTGAGGGGCCGCCGGCTTCCTCGCGTCTCCTTTCTTTTGCTTTGGTAATTCCGGCTCACAACGAGGAAGGAGTCATTGGTGAGACGGTGCGGCAGCTGCGGGCGCTGCACTATCCGCCCGAACACTTCGTGGTGATCGTCATTGCTGATGGCTGTACCGATCGCACGGCTTACTCTGCGCGGGACAACGGCGCTTTATGTGTAGCGTGGGCAGAGCCGACGGGTCGCAAAGGTCGGGCGCTGGCGCGGTTTCTGGCGCTGGAGCGGGAGCGGCTCGACGCCTTTGAGGTAGTAGTGGTCTGTGATGCCGATACGCGGCTGCACGCTGAGGCGCTGCTTTGTTTGAATCAGGCTTTTCTCAGCGGCGTACAGGTGGGGCAAGGTAAGGTAGAGAGCGATCCCCAATCTCTTTCCTCTCTGGGTGCTCTGCTGGCTTTGCCCGAAGCCCTTTCCCAAGAAGTTGATGATCGGGCTCGCCAATTCCTCGGCTGGCCTGTGCCCCTACGGGGCACAGGGATGGCGTTTCGCCGAGAGATCTTGCAGGCGTTTGGGATGCTGCCGTGCACGCGCACGGAAGATATGGAACTGTCCTTACTGCTCTGTCTCTACCGCGTGCCGGTCACGTTCGTTCCTGAGGCGATCATCTACGATGCCAAACCGACGAACATATCTGCTGCTGCCACACAGCGGGCGCGTTGGTTTCAGGGACATGGGGAGATCGTGCGGGAGTATTGGCAGGAGATCTTCTGGGCACTTAAGCAAGGCAATTGGGGAGAGCGGGCTCTGCTCCTTTCTCTGCTCCTGCGCCCGCGGACGCTCTTCATCGGGGTGAAGGCCGCCCTGCTGGCAGGGAGTGTTTTGCTGACCCGAGGGTTAGCCCCTAGCATTTGGCTGCCGCTCAGCCTCGGCATGAGTCTCGCCTTACTTGCGGACCTGATCTATTACCTGAGCGGTGCTAGCCTTTTGACTCGCCGCGGGAGCAGAGGGGCACTGTGGCGCTCGGCTTTTTACCTGCCGATTTGGCTGGGCGCGCTGGTGTTGTCAGTCTTTTCTACCAAGAAGTGGCTCAGTGTGCGCGACCGAGGTATGCCGCGGTGATCTTCCTCTTTCCGTACATGGCACGCTGGCGAGCGGCTAATTGGACCCGTTATCATCAACTGCTGACTCATCTCTGTCGCAAAGGGCATCAGGTGATCGTCCTCGAACCACCTCCCCTGACACTGAGAGAGACGAATTTCATTGATCTTGACATCGCGCTTCCTGAAGGGATGTCCGTCATCCAGGTCCCGGTGCCCTTGTGGCAAGTCAAAACCCCCTGGCAGAAACTCGTCAAACGCGGCCTCTACACGTTAGCGTGCCGCAGCGTGATGCGGGAGATTATGGCGACACAGCCTGTTGATGTCGTGCTCCTGTACAATCTGCCGCAGTGGGTGCTGTTGCGCAAAGGACCGTGGGTGACGGTCTTTGATGTGGCCGATGACTTAACAGCCATGTTAGAGCACGAACTCGGCTGGTTGGGAAACTGGGGAATCTACCGTGTCGCGCAGGCACTGCAGAGCCACATGGTCAAGCAATGTCACATAGTGACGACTGCCTCGCTCTGTTTGCAAGAGCGGCTCGGGGAAAAAGCGGTGTTGGTGCCAAATGGCGTGTCGCTGCAAGAAGCGGGCGCGAGCGATGGCAAAGAACTCCGGGCGCAGTATCGAGCGCCTATTGTCGGCTATCTGGGCGCGTTCGAGTATTTTGTCGATTTTGATATCGTCCTGACGGCGGCGCGTTTCCTGAAAGGGGTGACTTTTCTCCTGGTGGGGGCCGGAAGAGAACTGGCTGCGGTCAGTCGCCGCGTAGCGCGCGAGGGGCTCACCAATGTCGTTCTGCCCGGTCCTATCCCCCATCATCTCATCTTCAACTACATTGCGGCCATGGATGTCTGTCTGATTCCTTTTCGTCAATCTGCCGTGGGAGAAGCGGCCTGCCCGCTCAAGCTCTTCGAGTATGCCGGGGCAGAGCGACCGGTGATCAGCACGCCGGTGCGAGAGGTGCAAACCATCGGCAAGGAGTTCGTGACTTTTGCCAGCGATGCGCAGGAACTGCAACAAACGATTAGTGAACTCTTACACTCGCCCCAACGACGCGCGGCGCTGGCGGCCAAAGGGGTTGAGATTGTCGAGCGTCAGTATACCTGGGACGCACTGACTGAGCAGTTTTTGCACCTGGTGAATACCGCCAGGGACCGTAAGTTCTCGGAGAACACGGAAAACTGAAGGTGGCATGCGGGGCATGTGGGAAGAGCGGCTGAGATGGGC
The DNA here is from genome assembly GCA_016200595.1 of Deltaproteobacteria bacterium. Classification (GTDB taxonomy): domain Bacteria; phylum Desulfobacterota; class Binatia; order Bin18; family Bin18; genus JACQEL01. The sequence goes on along the minus strand of JACQEL010000703.1, from coordinate 705 downwards.
GTTACTGGTGCTCTTTTTCGTCTCTTTCAGCTTGTCAGTTGCCGTGCAGCAGACTCTCTTGGGGCTGCTCCTCGCTTTTGCGGGCTACATGATGTGGCGGAGGAAAAATTTTCCCGCGAGCCCTCTCGATCGTCCCCTCTTGGTGTTTCTGACCGCGCTTTTATTATCGACCTTCTTGAGCCCGGCGGTGTGGCCCTCGCTCGCTGGGTATCGCAAATTGTGGTTGGTGGGAGCTTTCTTTGTCATCTATCATCTAGTGAGGAATCCTCAGGAAGGCCAACGGCTGGTGTTCTTCATGGTGATTACCGCTGTGGCAGTCGCTGCCTATGGGATCGTACAGCATTTCACTGGCATTGATCTCGCCAAACAGCTCGTCGGGAAGAAACCTACTTTGACCCCGATTTGGTTTGATCAGGACGAAGGATTTCGCAGCAAAGGCCTTTCTCCCTCAAGTATTACCTACGCCCATAGCTTGGTCTTTCCTCTTACTTTTCTGACGGTGCGACTCTTTGTCCCCGATTTTCGCTGGCCGGAGAGACTCCTGTGGTTGGGAGGATGGGGACTGATGATTTTTGCGCTCCTTTTTTCTTTAACTCGCGGGGTATGGCTGGCCTATCTGGTAGTGCTCGGGGTGCTCGGGGTCGTCAAAGGCGGCAGAGCAGTGTTTGCGGTTGGGGCCTGCGGGGTGCTACTCGGCGTATTTCT
>JACQEL010000702.1 GCA_016200595.1 Deltaproteobacteria bacterium | reverse complement strand
TGCTCTGCCCCTGCGGGGGCCAGGGCGATGCCACCAGGGCCCAGTTCCCGGACTTCCTGCCCGACGCGGACTTGCCCCGCACCTTGCAGCACATAATACACCTTGTCCGACCCTTTATGTGCGTGGGCAGTCTGTTCCTGCCCTGGCTCAAAGCAGTAGACGTCACAAAACATTCGCTCCGTGTCGAAGAGATTAACCTTCTTCATCTTGTCGGCGGCAAAGCTGATCTGGGATAGCACGTCTTTGAAGACATCCATACGCTTCCTCATTGTCTCTAGATAATTGGCTGGAACGAAGGGCGACCTTTCTTCCGCCAGAGAGATAAGGTATCAACCAGTGCATCTTTGCCCTAGCGCACAAGGTCGTAGTAATGCAAGGCCGTGTGTGCGACAGGGGCACGTCTGAGGAGAAGCGAGTGCCTGAACTGCCTGAAGTGGAAACCGTGCGGCGCAGTCTGGCGCGGTTGATCGTCGGTCAGACCATTGTTGCAGTCGAGGTGCGCGAGCCGCGCTTGCGCCGACCCCTGGCTGCAGATTTTGTCGCCACCCTGGCTGGGCGTGCGATTAGTCAGGTGGAGCGCCGCGGCAAGTACCTCCAGGTGAACTTGGATAATGATCAAGTGTGGCTTATTCATTTGGGCATGACTGGACAACTCGTCGTGGGTCCCCCAGACGAAGCGCCCCGTCGGCACGACCATATTGTGATTGTCCTCGGCAATGGGCAGTGTTTGCGCTACAACGACACGCGCCGGTTTGGTTTGATGGCGGTGGGGAGTGAAGCAGAGGTTGCGGCCTGGACTGGTCTGGGAGTCGAGCCACTCAGTTCGGCGTTTTCGCGCCGCTACCTGTGGCACAAGACGCGGAGCACGCAGCGTACGATAAAGGACGTGTTGATGGATCAGCGAGTCATAGCGGGCATCGGCAATATCTACGCCAGTGAACTGCTTTTTCGCGCCGGAGTACGACCGGGCTGCGTTGCCGCGGCGCTCGCTCAGCCGGCGGTCGAGCGCATCGTCAAGGCGACTAAAGCCGTGCTGCGGGAGGCAATTCGTCACCGTGGCAGTTCGATCTCGGACTATTTGGACGGGGAAGGGCAGCCCGGTAGTTTTCAGTCGCGTTTCCGAGTGTATGACCGGCAGGGCCAACCGTGCCGGGTGTGTACTACGCCTATTGTACGAGAGGTGCGCGGCGGGCGCAGCGCGTTTTTTTGTCCCACCTGTCAAAGCGAAGATTGAGCGTATCGGCTTCATCCCTTTGCCAGCCACTCTTAGAGATAAGCGAAGAGTTCAGTAACAATCCCACGTCGGCTCTTATCTGTTGCCAAACGATTTGCCTGCTCAGAGTGACAGCAAAAAGAAACTAACTTTTTGCCAGTCACTGCATATTACTCTTGTGTTTCCTGCCTCTTCCCTGGCATACTGGAGCGCAGGGAGACCGGACGAATCTTTTTCAGAGGAGGCGGTAGGAGTGGATCTTCCCCAGTGTCATAGATGTGGTCGTGCAGTGCTCGTACCACTTTCAGATTTCGGCCCACGCGGGGCGTCTCTCGAATACAAGGTCTGGGCTTGTATTAACCCAACCTGTGGTTTTACGATCCGCATCGATAAGGGCGTGGTCATCTACGGGCGTAAAATTGGCGATCCCCGCTATCGTCTTGATGAGACGTGACCGCTTTGCCTGCTGCTCTGTCTGCTATTCTTCTAGCTGCTGCGTAACTTTCTGCCGCTTTTGTTCTTCACGCGCGGCGTAGCGTGCGGCCTGGTCGGGCTCCTGTATGCTGCCCCTCGCGCACGACGGTGACACCGTTGACGAAGACGTGCCGTACCCCGGTTGGATACTGCCGAGGATCGGCATAGGTGCCGGTATCCATAATAGTTGCCGGGTCGAACACAACCAGATCGGCGTAGCCTCCGGCGCGCACGAAACCGCGCTCGCGCAGGCGGAATTTCGTGGCGGGGAAGCCGGTCATACGATATATGGCCTCGGTGAGCGAGAGCAAGCCTTCGGCACGGGCATAACGACCCAGCACGCGAGGAAAGGTACCATATAACCGTGGGTGAGGTTTAGCGCCTGACGCGGGCAAGCCGTCCGAGCCAATCATCGTTGTGGGATGCTGCATGACCGTGCGCACGTCCGTCTCGTCCATCATCTCCAGCACGACGACGACTCCCATCCCTTCCTCTTCTAGTATTCGTTGGGCCGCTGCTTCTGCCGGCAGAGCGAACCGGTCACAGAGGTCCTGAAGAGTCTTGCCCTCATACTCAGGATGATGGGGCGCCGAGGCGATAAGGACATCCTTGGGCGCAACGCGACCCATGCCGCCTTGAACTCCTCGCTGGTTGAGGGCGTTGTTCTGCACGACCGCCGCCAGGGCGGTGCTTCCTGAGGTATAGGGGTACTGATCGGCGGTGACCTCGACTCCCCGTGCTCGTGCCTCTTCCAGTAAACGAAGCGAATCGCGTACGCGTCCCCAATTTTCCTTGCCGCCGGCCTTGTGATGCGAGATCTGTACGTGGAGACCACCTGCCTCACCAATATGGATGGCTTCACGGATCGACTCCAACAATCCGCCCGCCTCATTGCGCATATGGGTCGTATAGAGCCCCCCTGCCGCAGCAACTTCACGCGCTAGCGTGACAATCTCCTCGGTCTGCGCATAGCGGCCGGGTTCGTAGATCAGACCCGTAGAAAAACCGAGGGCTCCCGCTTCCAGCCCTTCCCGCAGGGTATCCCGCATCTGCGCGAACGCCTCTGCCGTGGGCGCGCGTTGCGCGTTACCCATGGCCGCGAACCGCAGCGTGTTGTGTCCGACCAGAGCGGCAACGTTTACACTCGGCGGGTCACGATCGAGAGCTTGCAGATAGCCGGCGTAGCCCTCCCAACGGGGGAATGCTACGTCAGGATAGAGAAGGCCAAAGAACAAGCTAGCAGCTTTGTAAGGGGCAACCCCCATCCCGCAGTTACCCACCACGTCGGTGGTTACCCCCTGCATGACCTTGAAGTCCATCTCAGGGGTGAGAAACATGGCCAGATCATCGTGGCTATGTACGTCGATAAATCCAGGTGCGACCGCTAGGCCGCTCGCATCAAGCATAGTGCCCGCTTCCCCGTCGAGCTGTGGACCCACTGCGGCAATGCGATCAGCTCGTAAAGCCACATCGGCCCGAGCCGGTGAGTTGCCACTGCCATCATAGACTGTGGCATTGCGGATGAGGACGTCCCAGCGGTTGCTTGTCATAGACATGTTCCTTCTGATTGTTCGTTGGCGTCTTCATGTTACAGCTCACCCAACTCTCTAAACCAAGATGCATGAGTGTACGAATCTCCTGCTGTCTGGTTTAGGCCGTTCGCAACCGAGGAAATAACCTAAGCCCATTGTCCCGCTCGATAGCAGCGCGTGCTTGCGCGTCAAAGCCATCATAAGTATTGAGCCCTTTGACGGTGGCAGCGGTAATAGGTTCTGGCGCAAACGGTAGGTCACTGCCAAACAGAATGTGTGACGGATCCACTAGCTCCTGCAAGGAGCGGAGCGCATAAGGCACGGCGGATAGGGCCGTGTCATAATAGAGACGCTTGAGATACGTAATGGCTCCTTGCGGAGCTTTTTCGCCCAGGGCCGGCTGCATGTCGCTGAATAGAGCAATCCGCCAGGCCAGGTACGGCACCGCGCCACCAGCATGGGAGAGGATGAAGGCAATATCCGGATACCGTTCGAGTGTACCGCTGTAGAGGAGATTGGTCACCGCCCGGGTAGTGTCGAAGATAAAATCGATCAGCGGAGCTGGTAGTGTCAGTTTTGGCACGCTATAGCCCGGCGGCACGTTAGGATGAATAAAAACCACGGCTTTGCGGCGGTTGAGTTCAGCATACAAGGCCTCAAACTCTGGATCTCCTTGATACTGATCGCCAACGCTGGCTAGCAACACGATGCCGTCAAGTTTTAGCGTATCCAAGGCGTACTCGACTTCTCGCAAAGCCGCATCGACATCAGGCAAGGGCACGACGGCAAAGGCACCAAAGCGCTGCGGATGATCGCTCATCAGACGTGCAGAGATGTCGTTGCAGCGCCGGGCCAAATCACTGGCAAAAGCGCGATCGCCAAAGTAGATACCCGGCGCAGAGATCGAGGTGAGCGCGGTGGCAATGCCTTGACGGTCCATCACCGCTAGTGCGCTTTCTACGGACCATTGGGGAAACGAGACGCGTCCAACGTTAGTCACGCCGATACCAGCCAACGCCGTAAGATACTCCGGCGGGAGAATATGATGGTGGACATCGATGCGATGTGGTGCAGTAGCCATAACCGTTCCCCTTTCTGCCTTGCGCAGCGAGCGTCGTCTTCTTGATCGTCTGACCATACGGTGAGGGGAGGGCG
>JACQEL010000681.1 GCA_016200595.1 Deltaproteobacteria bacterium | reverse complement strand
AACTTCCACTGCGGTTGACTGACCGCAGGCATCTGCTTCGGAATGTCGTTGACAATTGTCAGAGGCCGTGACCCGCTTGAGGTGGAGTTGTGCACTCACATTCAATCAGGTTGTGGCCGTTTTGGTTAATCCCTTTCGCTCAAAAAATGTCCGAAGTATTGATACGCACCCTGGCCATTAGTTTCGCGGTTTTTAATCTTGCTTGGTGGAGGCATTGACCAGGGAGTGTCACGGCAGCGTCGATTCCGGTAAGTATCGTTGATTCCACAGTCAAACGGCCTTACAGGAGGACGTTCTCGTGGCGGCCCTTATGGTGCTATCATTTGGGATCTTTGTCATGGGCTTATTTGACGGCCTTTTTCCTGCCCCTTCGGAGCAAACGTTTTTACTGCTAGCTTGTAGCTGGGCCTTGACCACTGAGATCCACACCACCGCCGCGTATTTATAACTCACGGGCGCCACCACCGTCAAGCACTTCGCGCGCTTTTATGTCTTCTTGGGTCATGCCCTCTACCTTGGGTTAGCTCCTCCAAGTCGATAGATCTTCGCCTAGGAGTTCTTGCAGATTGCGAATTTCCGGCAAATACAAATTGCTCAGTTGCTTTCGTGTTCTTTCATCCATCTTCGGGATCTCTGACCTCGGTCCACGAAAGTGAAAAACGCGTCGACTGGCCTCAACCACCCCAGCCTTTTCAGCAGTCGTAAAAATCCAACCCAAGCGCCTTTTCGCCAAATATTGCCTCACCGTTACGGCTGATGAATATAATTTAGGCAATCTCGGGAGGTAGGAAGCATTGATCCTCTGTTGCATTTGGACCGTTCAAGCTGCTCTGTATAATACCCTCGATCAAGGACATTTTTGGATTGCGCCACGAAATCAGCGAAGGTGCCTTTGAAGTTAAAGTTGCGTAGTGTTTTTGTATATTCAGAATAAGCGCGATCGACTGGATTTCTCAGCATGACAATCAAGCGACTCTCTGGCATATGGGCGCGGATTCTAGCTGGAGCGTCCGGGTCAGCGATATAGGTTGGGGTGATCTCTCCGATCGCTTTATATTGCACGGCTTCCTGCGCTGACGGAAAATGTCCACTGTACCACCCTATGCCGCGATCATAGAAATCAGTGAAAAAGTTGAGTTCTTTTTGCGGCGAAATGTAGACTTGCTTATGGGTGCGCAACTGCGCATACAGCCATGTCGTGCCTGCCCGCATAACTCCAATACCCAAAAAATTTGGCAAGGTCATAATGTCCAGTTGCACTACCTTTCTTCGATGGCCTGACGTGCCACCTACCTCTGAGTGTTGGTTCGCGTAGCAACCGAGGGTTGAGCGCGAGCGATAAATCTCTGTATAGAGTTTCGGGCTTGGAGGGCTACCAAGCAAACGCGAGCACCGAGGGCATCAGCAAGGTTGCGCTTCCTGGTGCGATACGAGGTAAGAACGCGGGGCAAGCTGGTGATCTGCCGCCGGTAGCGTTGGAGGTCAGATCTGAACCGGTCAACACGGCTGCTGGTCCAACCGTTGTGATGGTAGCAAACAGTCCAGAGCCCAACTGGCAGGCGCCTAAACCTCCAGAGTTGTTGCGGTATATGGATGAGGCCAAGGGGATCGGTGTTCGGAGAAAGATACAACCCGTCGCTTACTACATCTATTTTTAGTTTTTTCAGCAGGCGCAGCGTTATGATGTCGAAAGAATGGCCCGGCGCAATCCAAACCTCGGGAATGATCTCTTCCTGTCGGAATAAGGCCAATGCTTTGTTCAGTTTGGACTCTTGTTCCTGCTCGTCAAGACCGGCAAACTCGCTGCGCTTGTTGATACCGACAAGTCCCGCGCGATCAGTCACGTAGGTGTGTTGATAGCCATGCACGCCGATTGTCCATCCACGCCTCTGCCATGAACGGACCGTGTCCCAAAACCCTGGCCGGGCTTCTGCAACTATCAACGTTTTGTCTTTATTATCGGGCACGACGGCCAAGATTGGATCTATTTCCTGTTCAATGAGGATCTTCTCTATTTTTTCCCAGATATCCCAGTTCATCGTGGGACAGAGGTCATCAAAACGAATGAGATATTGGGCAGGCATTGTGGCTTTCAGCGAGAATCGTGCTTCCCGACCTTATCCATTGGCAAGGAGTAGGTCATATCATTGGGGAGCATGGGCCACAATCTCTTCGTACAATTCTGTATACTGCGCAGCAATGGCTCGTAAACTGAAACATTCGCTGATACGGCGGCGTGCGGCTTCCCCCCGGAGTGACCTTCCGTCCGGACCCGCCTCGATTAATTCCCGCCATGCGTCGGCCAAAGCCTGTGAGTTCTTGGGCGGCACAACCATCCCGGTATCGCCTACGAGACGTGCCGAATCCCCTACATCAGTCACCACGCAAGGGACGCCACAGGCCATTGCTTCACCGATCACGTTGGGAAATCCTTCTACGTAAGAGGAAGAACAAGCAATATCCAGAGCGGCATTGATCCTGGAAACATCGTCCCGGTGCCCTAGAAGATGGCAGCGATCACGGATGCCGCTGGCGTTGATCCATGCCGCCAGCTCCGTGTTTTCAGGTGT
>JACQEL010000680.1 GCA_016200595.1 Deltaproteobacteria bacterium | reverse complement strand
GAGCCTTTGGTGCCACGGCGCCTGCGTGTGGAAGTGTTAGAACGGGTGAACGCCCGTGGCGAAGTCATAACCCCCCTTAACGTCGAACAAGCACGTGTCGTAGCCCGCGATTTACGCGCAGTCGGCGTGGAGGCGGTCACCGTGTGCTTCCTGCACGCCTACGTCAATCCGACCCATGAGTTGCAGATGGCGCGCATTCTCCAGGAGGAATATCCTGCAGCACTGGTCTCTTTGTCCAATCAGATCAGTCGCGAATGGCGTGAGTACGAACGCACGAGCACGACAGTAATTAACGCCTACATCCAGCCTATCGTCGAACGCTATCTGCGTACCTTCGATCGCCATTTACTCGAACAAGGGTTTCGCGGCACGCTGCTGATTATGCAATCGAACGGCGGTCTCATGCCGGTAGACCGCACGTTGCAACGCCCGGTTTGTACGATCGAATCTGGACCTGCGGCCGGCGCTATTGCCACTGGCGTGGTGGGAAACCTTTTGGGTCTGGATCAGCTTATTTCCTTTGATATGGGAGGGACGACGGCCAAAACCTGTCTGGTGCAACACGGCGCGCCGCGCGTGTCGGCTGAGTACCGCGTCAATGGTCACGTCCTGCGGGTGCCGGTGATTGATATTATCGAAGTCAGTGCCGGCGGCGGGAGCATTGCCTGGGTGGATGAGGGCGGGAGTCTACACGTCGGACCGCAGAGCGCTGGCGCCGACCCTGGGCCAGTCTGTTATCAACGAGGAGGCACGGCCCCCACGCTCACCGACGCCAACCTGCTCCTCGGTCGTATCAACCCTGACAATTTCCTCGGCGGTGAGATGCACCTCGACCGCTCTGCGGCTGAGCTGGCCGTGCACAGCCACATTGCCCAGCCACTCGGACTCAATCTTATCACCGCGAGTGCAGGTATCATTCGCCTCGCCGATGTCAAAATGGCCCATGCCATCCGTGCCATTACCATCGAACAAGGCTTAGACCCGCGTGATTTTACTCTCGTTGCCTATGGCGGTGCTGGTCCTCTGCACGCGGCGGCGCTGGCCAGAGAATTAAGTATTCCCCGAGTTCTTATCCCCCTCCATCCAGCGTACTTCTCAGCCTGGGGCATGCTGTTCGCGGATCTTCGTCACGACTTTGTACAGACCGCGCCTGGTCGGCTAGAGCAAATAGATCTCGCAGCCGTGAACGCAATCTTTGCTGGCATGATGCAGGAGGGACGTGAGTTGCTCACTCGCGAAGGCATGCCGCCGGAGCGGATGAACCTGATGCGCAGCATTGACCTGCGCTACGTTGGGCAGGAACATACGGTCGCTCTGCCAGTAGAAGTCGAGCCCCTAGCGAAAGACGATGCTTCCACGTTGCGCCACCGCTTTGATGAGTTGCACAAGCTCACTTACGGCTATGATGCCACAGATGTAGAGGTGGAAATCGTCAACTTGCGTCTGACCGCTCTCGGTCGCATCCAACCTCCACGCTTTGAGCATTTTGCCGCAGGTCCCTCACGATCACTTGCAGAAGCCGCGCGTGGAACCCGGCAAGTTTATTTCGCGGAGCAGCAGGAATTCAGCGAATGCCCGGTGTATCGGCGAGATGCTTTACCAGCCGGCACGGTCATCATTGGTCCAGCGCTGGTGGAAGAACCTGCCACGGTGACCGTGGTGTATCCAGGTGATCGCCTCGTAGTGACTCCCTACGGTTTGCTTGAAATCCAGATCAGTAACTGAACTGCGGAGCCTGCCTCTTCTCAGGGCGACTGCAGAAGGTTGCTCTTCCCTACGAAAAGGCACTACTCTATTGCTGCTGACCACGGCAAGCTGAAGGCTGGCCGTTCAGCATAGCTTCTGTCTCCAATTAGGGGTAGTGTAGGCAAAGGCACAATTTTACTTGGATAAAGACGAGGAAAGCAGATGCAGACACATACAGAAACTGCTCGTTCTGCTACACCCCCTGCGCGGTCGTTCGAGTCAGCACAATGTGTCATCTTGCATGGGATCAGTTGGGAGACCTACGAGCGTCTCCTTGCCGAGCACCAGGAAAGCAGTGGTACACACTTTACTTATGACCGAGGGAGGCTGGAAATTATGGTGCTCTCTGCCAAACATAAAGCAGTCAAGCACGCCCTAGCCCTCTTGGTCGAAGTTTTAGCGGAAGAGCTGAACATCGATGTGTATGGTCTCGGATCAACCACCTTCCGGCGTGCAGACCTGCAGCGAGGCTTTGAACCAGACGCCTGCTTCTATATTCAGCAGGAAGCGCTCGTCAGAGGCAAAGACGAAATTGACTTAACCGTTGACCCACCGCCTGACCTTATTATTGAGATCGACATCACCAGCCATTCGCTAAACAAATTCCCGGTCTTCGCAGCGCTCGGTATCCCCGAGGTCTGGCGGTACGACGGTGCACGGGTAAGTTGCTTCGGGCTTGAAGGTGACGAGTACAGCGAGCGAGCGGAAAGCGTTGCACTGCCAAGGGTCACAAGCAAGATCCTCACCGAGTTTATTGAACAAGACAAACAACTAAAGCGTACGATCTGGCTGCGTCGCGTTCGCGAGTGGGTGCGACAGATTCGTGGGGAAGGCGAAAACCCCGCGAACTGAAGGCTGATCACTCGCCAATCACATTTGACATCCCCCTCCTCTTTGCATGATAATCCCGACGATCTAGGAATCCATAGCCTACGATGGGCTAAGGAGGGGAGCGTGCAGTGCCTGCAGTGCCAACATGAAAATAGCGAAGCAGCTAAGTTCTGCGAGGAGTGCGGAAGCCGGCTGGCTCAGGCCTGTCCTAGCTGTGGGCATGAAGTAAGTCCCAAAGCCAAGTTCTGCTCTGAATGTGGCTCCGCCCTCACAACCGACGTTCAAAGTCCCAAGTCCCAAGTCCCGAGTCCAGCACCTCCACCAAGTCCCCCTGAGGGGATATCGTCCGACGGTGAGCGCCGCCAACTCACGGTGATGTTCTGTGATCTTGTAGGTTCCACGGCGCTCTCCGAGCGACTGGACCCCGAAGAACTGCGGGAGGTGATGCGCACCTATCAACAGGTGAGTGCCGAGGTGATTGGCCGCTACGAAGGCCACATTGCGCAGTATCTGGGTGATGGACTGTTGGTCTACTTTGGCTATCCAGTGGCTCATGAGGACGATGCCCAGCGAGCGGTGCGGGCCGGGTTGGAGATTGTAGGAGCAATCAGGGGTCAGGGGTCAGGGGCCAGGGGCCGGGGAAGACCACAAACCCAGAACGCCCAGCTAGTACAACCATTACAGGTGCGCCTCGGCATTCACACCGGAGTAGTGGTGGTCAGCGAGATGGGCGGTGGAAGCAAGCGTGAGCAGTTAGCTTTGGGTGAGACTCCCAATATTGCCGCGCGGCTGCAGAGCCTGGCTGAGCCCGACACCGTGGTGCTCAGTGCGGCTACGCAACGGTTGGTGGCCGGCTTATTTGAGTACCAGGACCTGGGGCCACAGACGCTCAAGGGCATTTCCACCCCTTTATCTGTGTATCGGGTCGTGGGCGAGAGCGAGGCGCAGAGCCGCTTTGAAGCAGCGATCGGTAAAGGCTTGACGCCACTCGTAGGGCGCGAAGAGGAACTGGGACTATTGCGGCGACGCTGGGAACAGGCGAAGGCCGGTGAAGGCCAAGTCGTACTGCTCAGTGGTGAGCCGGGTATTGGCAAGTCTCGCTTGGTGCAGGCGCTCAAAGAGCACGTCAGCACCGAAGGGGCGCCCCGCATCGAGTTTCGCTGCTCAGCCTATCATCAGAACAGTGCCTTCCACCCTATCATCGAACATCTGCAACGGCTCTTGCAGTTTGCCTCCCACGATACGCCCCAGGTCAAACTGGCCAAACTTCAGCAGACCCTTGCCGTGTATCACTTCCCTCAGGCGGATACCCTCTCGCTCTTGGCCGCCCTCCTCTCACTGCCGCAGCCCGAGGGAGTTCCTCCTCTGACCTTGAGTCCCCAGAAACAGAAGCAAAAGACCCAGGAAGCCTTGGTGGCGTGGATTGTCGAAGAAGTGGAGAGGGCTGCCGTGTATTGTGCTTGGGAGGATCTGCACTGGGCTGACCCTTCCACATTGGAGATTCTCACCCTCGTCCTCGATCAGGTGCCCACCACCCGACTGCTGGCTCTGCTCACCTTTCGACCCGACTTCACGCCCCCCTGGCGGCCGCATTCGCATATCACTCAACTCACGCTCACCCGCTTAGGGCGACCACAAGTTGAAGCGATGGTAAAGCAGGTGACCAGCGGCAAGACCTTACCAGCAGAGGTCCTGCAGCAGATCGTACACAAGACCGATGGCGTACCCTTGTTCGTCGAAGAGTTGACCAAGATGGTCGTGGAGTCGGGCTTGTTGCGAGAAGAAGAGGGCCATTATGTCGGGACGCATGGTGGTACGCCTATTCCCCCGCTAGCGATTCCCTCCACTTTGCAAGACTCGCTGATGGCCCGCTTAGATCGCCTCGCCCCTATCCGCGAGATTGCGCAAATGGGAGCCGTGCTGGGCCGCGAGTTTAGCTATGAACTCCTCCACACTGTTTCCCCATTGGACGAGGCGTTGTTGCAGCAGGGGCTGCGGCAGTTAGTGGAGGCGGAGTTGATCTATCAGCATGGCCTGCCGCCACAGGCCACTTATCTCTTCAAGCATGCCCTGATTCAAGATACGGCCTACCAATCGTTGCTGAAGAGTCGCCGTCAGCAGTTGCATCAACAGATTGCTCAGGTGTTGGCAGAGCGATTTACTGAGACGGTCGAGACTCAACCAGAACTGCTGGCTCACCATTACACCGAGGCGGGTCTCAAGGAACAGGCGATTCCTTACTGGCAGCAGGCTGGGCAGCGAGCGAGCCAGCGCTCGGCCCATGTGGAGGCGATTAGTCACCTCACTAAGGGGCTGGAGTTGCTCAAGACTCTGCCAAACACTTCCGAATGTGCCCAACAAGAGCTCACGCTACAGATGGCCCTCGGCGCTCCATTGATGGCTACCAAGGGCTATGCGGCCCTAGAGGTGGAAAAGGTCTACACCCGGGCGCGAGAGCTGTGCCAACAGCTCGGGGACACTCCTCGGCTCATCCCGGTGCTGCACGGGCTATGTCTGTTTTATACAGTGCGAGCGGAACATCAGACAGCGCGGGAGTTGGCCGAGCAGTGTCTACACATAGCTCAGAGCACGCAAGACCTAGCGCTCCTCGTGGAGGCCCATTTTACGCTAGGGAATAGCCTATTCTATCTCGGAGAGTTTGCTCGGGCCCGAGAACACTTGGAGCAGAGCATCGCCCTCTACGACTCTCGCCAGCATCACTCCCACGCTTTCCTCTATTCGCAGGACACTAAGGTGGTCTGCTTAGCTCGTGCGGCTTGGGTCCTCTGTTTCCTGGGCTATGCAGATCACGCTCTCAAGCTGATTCATAACGCGATAAGGCTTGCTCAGGAGTTGTCCCATCCTCACAGTCAGGCTTATGCCTTGAGCACTGCTGCCATGCTCCATCAGTACCGCCGGGAAGAACAAACAGCCCAAGAGCAGGCAGAGGCGGCCATGACACTCTCGACCGAGCAGGGATTTTCACTCTGGTTGGCTTGGGGAGCTATGCTGCGAGGTTGGGCACTGGCCGAGCAAGGACGAGGGGAGGAGGGGGTCGTGCAGCTGCACCAGGGACTGGCTGCTTACCAAGCTACGGGGGCAGAGACCGCACGGGATTACCTTCTTGCTCTCCTAGCAGAGGCGTACGGGAAAGCAGGTCGAACCGCAGAAGGGCTTGATAGATTAGCTGAGGCTCTGGCTGTAGGGAATAATAGCGAGGACCATTGGTACGAGGCGGAGCTGTATCGGCTGAAAGGGGAGCTGACGCTGCAACAACAGTCCAAGGTCCAAAGTCTCAAGTCTCAAGTCCCCAGTAGGGTGGGCAGAGCCCACCCTACAAAAGAAGCTGAAGCGGAAGAATGTTTCTGGAAGGCTATTGAGATTGCCCGCAAACAGCAAGCAAAGTCGCTGGAGCTGCGGGCGGTGATGAGCCTGAGCCGGCTGTGGCAGCAACAGGGCAAAAAAGCCGAAGCCCGGCAGATGCTGGCCGAGATCTATGGCTGGTTCACTGAAGGGTTTGACACGAAGGACTTGCAAGAGGCTAG
>JACQEL010000037.1 GCA_016200595.1 Deltaproteobacteria bacterium | reverse complement strand
CGCGCAACCTACTAAACCAGGAGGTAAGAGATTGGTCCACACGACCCTAGCGCCTGTCCACCGTAGGGGCGAAGCATTTGCGTGGCAGGCTCCCCACGGCATTGGTCTATCCGGGGCAAATGCTTCGCCCCTACCCACGCAGCTACGAACAGTGTCCTAAGGTCGTGCATTCCGGTTTAGCGCGCCTACTCCAAATCTGTGCGTAGCAGGCAAGGCAAATGTGTTCATGCTTCGACTTCGCTGCCGCGTAGCCTGTCCTGAGCTTGTCGAAGGGCTCAGCACGAACGGGGCTTGTGCCCGGCGGTTTTTCTCCGTTCGCCCTGAGCGTAATCGCCAGAGGCGATGAAGTCGAAGGGCACGGCCAGCGCACAGTTTTAACGTAGACACGGTACTACTCTTCATGCTGTAGTGTCCTAATAGAAAGTTGCAGACAATAAATCAGGGGGGGTAATTGCATAAAGCAAGGCAGCCAATGGCTTCATAAGTCGAGGGGTGTCAGCACTATTTTTGAAAAATCATACGCTAAGGAATGCTGATACCTCGAATCTCTCAGGTAGACTGGGAAAATGAAAGTGGATAAAAGAGGATACCAAAATATGCTCTGTCCAAGGAGGTTTGCTGGTGAGAACATGCCGACTCGAACGTGGATTCTGGAGCCCTGCCTTCTGGTTGGTCGTCGCTGGGTGCGTCTTTTCCGTCAGCGTAGTCTTTGCCCTTTCCCGTCCTGGCCTCGACCTGCTACACGTCAAGAACTTTCTGGGACTCTGGGAAGGCATCGACCCCCTGGACGGCTCGCCGGTGCGTCTGTCGTTGAGCGACATCGACGACGACGGCGTCCTGGAGCACACGCTGCAGGAGGATTTCTATACCTTCTGCTTCAACCTCGGCCCCACGTACTCTCGGGGACGCGGGGTAGTCATCGGCACGGCCACTGTTGCGAGCAAGGACGTGCTTGACGTAGAGACCGAGCTTATCTGCATCGACGATAACAACGTCTCCGCTCCGCAGGGGGTCGCGCCGAACCAGTACATCCTGCGGTCGCGCGGCCGCGTCCTGGTCCTTCCTGCGTTTGGGGACGCGCCGGGCATCGTGCTGCACCACGTCGCTCGGTGATGTCCTAAAGTTGCGGAAAGTTGTTCTGACTTCGAAAAAGTGAAACAGCTTGTTTCACAATTGCCCTGGGAGCATATTATTCTCTTACTGCAGGGAGTTAAGGACCCTAGCCTCCGCGACTGGTATATCGGCCTGCGCCACCCTGACGACAAGCCAACCATCGGGCTTCTGCTCTGCCGTTCCAAGAGTCGCCTTGTCGTGGAATATGCCTTGCGCGATATGAATAAGCCCATCGGTGTTGCACAGTGGGAAACGCAGATTACCCGGGCATTACCGAAAGAATTGGCCTCCAGTCTGCCCTCGATTGAACAGCTCGAAACAGCACTACAGAGCGAACTGACCAACAAACCCGAGACAGCCCGAGGCAGACGGCGATGAACCCTGAACGCCTACTCGAACACTTCGAGCACACGGGTTTCGGTGCTACACTGCGCGAAGGAGGAAGCCCTATGAAAGATCAAGGCGTCGTCGTCTATTGCGATCCGGACATTTTAGGTGGGACGCCAGTCTTTGTTGGGACGCGCATTCCTGTCAAAGCGCTGTTGGATTACCTCGCCGGGGGACATACCCTGAATGACTTTCTCGACGATTTTCCCACGGTAAGCCGTGTGCAGGCGGTAGCAGTCTTAAAGCAAGGGATGGAGTTGCTGGTGGGCTCCGATGCGCATCCTGCTTGATGAGTGTGTACCGCGCAAGCTCCGAGGCGAGTTGCCCGGCCACGACGTAAAGACTGTAGCTGAGCTGGGCTGAGCAGGTACGGAGAATGGAGTGCTGCTGCAACGAGCGGCCGCAGAGTTCGATGTGCGTCTAACCGTAGACCAAGGAATTCCATACCAACAAAATCTCGCAGGCCTTCCTTTTGCCGTGGTCATTATCAAAGCACCCAACAATGACATCAATGACCTGCGGCCCAAGATGCCCAAGGTGTTACAAGTGCTGGCAACGATTCAACCTGGACAAGTGGTGCGGATTGACGCTTAATGCACCATTATATGTCGTATCAACGGGGTAACAGGAAGGCGAACAATGAACCCTGAACGCCTGCTGCAACACTTCGATCGCATCAGCGAAGCGCCCGACGCCATCCCGCGCCTGCGGCGATTCATTCTGGATTTGGCCGTGCGTGGGAAACTGGTGGAACAAGACCCCAATGACGAGCCAGCAGCGGAATTGCTCAAACGGATTGAGGAGGAGAAGGGACGGTTAGTAAGGGAAGAGAAGATCAAAAAGGAAAACCCATTGTCAGAAATTCGCAGCGAAGAAGAATCATTCCAGTTACCGAAAGGCTGGGTATGGGTGAGGCTGGTTCAACTTACAGCCGTGCTGAACGGACGGGCCTACTCGAAGAACGAGTTATTAGAGGCAGGAACTCCTGTACTGCGTGTTGGTAATCTCTTCACGTCGAATCATTGGTACTACTCGAACCTTGAACTTGAGGAAGATAAATACTGTGACACAGGAGACTTACTATTCGCGTGGTCAGCCTCGTTCGGGCCATTCCTTTGGCCGGGGCCAAAGGTAATCTATCATTATCATATCTGGAAACTCGCGCTTCACAGCAGTGCAGATATAGACAAGAATTACTTATACAGATTTTTGCTTCACAAGACACAGGAGATTAAGGAGTCTGGTCATGGTGTTTCGATGATTCACATGACTAAGGAGAAAATGGAAAAGGTGGTTGTGTCCCTCCCCCCCTTGCCGAACAACATCGCATCGTCGCCAAGGTAGACGAACTGATGGCTTTGTGCGACCAGCTCGAAACCCAGCTCACCACCACCGAGGCTGGCAGCCGTCGCCTGCTGGCAGCCGTGCTGCACGAAGCCCTGGCCCCCGCCCTGGAGGACGCTGCATGAGCAAAACCGCCGACACTAACATCTAAGGCATCCACGCTGGTAAGACCGGTGACGCCGACAGTCGTAGGCCGGGATAAGGCCGCAG
The DNA here is from genome assembly GCA_016200595.1 of Deltaproteobacteria bacterium. Taxonomy (GTDB): domain Bacteria; phylum Desulfobacterota; class Binatia; order Bin18; family Bin18; genus JACQEL01. The sequence goes on along the minus strand of JACQEL010000037.1, from coordinate 142 downwards.
GCCGTTCCCGGCGTGCTCGGTTCTGCCGGAAACGCTACGCTTATTCCGGCCTACCTTCTTTCTCTCTCTTCATTCAAGTGCAAACCGCTGTAAACTTCCTAATCGTTCGGGCTGAGCCCTGCGGCTGCGCTCAGGACAGGCT
>JACQEL010000036.1 GCA_016200595.1 Deltaproteobacteria bacterium | reverse complement strand
GCAAAGACGCGAGGTCAGAACCCGAGCCTGGCTCGGAGTATCCCTGGCACCAGATTTCCTCTGCCGGCAAGATCTTGGGGAGGAAGCGGTTCTTTTGTTCTTCAGTGCCCCAGTGCATGAGCGTGGGACCAAGTAGAGTAATGCCGTTCATGTTCACCCCGGCGGGAGCGCCAGACCGGGCGAGTTCTTCGCTGAAGATGACCTGCTCGATGACCGAGGCGCCACGGCCGCCGTACTCTTTGGGCCACCAGATGCCGACCCAGCCACCTTCGTAGAGCTTGTGATGCCAGGCTTTGTGCCGCTCCCAGCGCTCATCCTGGGCCAATTCTTCATCACGCCCTTCGCGCAGGTCTTCGGGAAGGTTCGCGTCGAGCCATAAACGGACTTCCTGACGGAATTTTTCTTCAGTTGGGGAGTAGTTAAAATCCATGAGTTCTCCTCGAAGTCAGTCCTGAGTCCTGAGCAATGAGTCCTGAGCAAAACCTTTTTCTTTTCCTCTCAGCACTCAGGACTTCACTTACTAGTTTCAGCACGCCCTCACTGTCCAAGTTACCATCCAGGCCGGGAGTCAAGTCTGCGCCTGCCACGTCACCGCCTGGCGATAGGACAGGTATTACACCAAAGTCCTTCCTAGCGACAAGGGCCGCACCGGCAAGCTTGTCTCGCTCCTTGCACCCCTATCTGCTGGTCGGTACGATGCGTATAAAATGTAAAATGTCATGCGTATGGCAAGGGTCTTCTCTTCTTACGTTTTACGCTTTATGTTTTACGCTTTCAGGAAAGGTCCATCATGGAATTTGCCTTCAATGAAGATCAGCTGCTGCTGCAGCAGACACTCCGTCAGTTTGCCAGAGAAAAGCTGCTGCCGAACTATGCACGCTGGGATCGTGGTGAGAAAATCAGCCGTGCCGAGATCAAAGAAGCCGCTGCGCTCGGCATCTTCGGCTTGCGCGTGCCAGAAAAATTCGGCGGCCAGAATGCGGATTATGTGACCTGTGGTCTGATGACCGAAGAACTGTCACGTGGGGACTTCAACTATAGCTTGTACATTCAGCTTGGTCTCATCGCCTCGGAACTGCTCGCCGGCTATGCGCACCCCGACGTGCAAGCGGAGTGGCTGCCACGGCACGCTACCGGTGAGGCAATCATCGCCTTCGGTCTTACCGAACCGAGTGCGGGCTCGGACGCGGCGAACATCACCACGAGAGCGGTGAAGATGGGGGACGATTATGTGATTACTGGCGAGAAAGCCTCGATCACTTTCGCCGGCTATGCTGACGCTTGTATTGTGTTCGCGCGTACCGGTGATCAGGGCGCACGCGGCATCTCCGCTTTCTTGGTACCGCTCGATGCGCCGGGAGTGACACGGCAAGTGTACAAGACTCCCGGTGAACGTCTGACTCAGCGAGGCTCGCTCTTCTTCGATGGGGTGCGCATTCCCGGGCAGAATCGCGTGGGGAGTGAAAGTGGCGGATTTTATCAGGCGATGGTGGCGTTCGATTTCAACCGTGCCATCATCGGCTTGGCCTGTATCGGCGCGGCGCAGCAATCGCTAGAGGACACTATCGAATACACCAAAGGGCGACAGGTGTTCGGCAAGCCACTCGCCAAGTTTGAAGGCGTGGCGTTTCAGGTGGCCGAGTATCTGACCTTGCTCGAAGCCGCGCGGCTGGTGTCCTACAAATGTTTGTGGTTGAAGGACCAAGGCCTCAAGCACACCAAAGAAGCGGCAATGTCCAAGTGGATGGGACCGAAGGTCTCAGCCGAGGCCATCCATGCCTGTATCATTCTGCACGGGCATTATGGCTACAACATGGATTCACCCTTGGAGCAGCGTTGGCGCGATGTCGTGGGGTTGGAGATTGGCGACGGTACGCCGGAGATTATGAAAGGTATCGTGGCGCGCGAAGCCTTCGGCCGCGAGTATACCGCGTATCGCGACTAAGAAAGAACCTAGCTCACTGATAAGAAAAAGGAGAAAAGCGCATGGCAGAGGCAATCAACTTTCCCCGTCCAATCCCGGACTTCGATGCCCAGGAGTTCTGGGATGGTTGCGGTCGCAGCGAACTGCTGATGCAACGCTGCAAAGAGTGCAAGAAGTTTCGCTGGCTGCCGCGGCCTATGTGCCCGCATTGCAACTCACTCGATCATGAGTGGATCAAAATGAGCGGCAAAGGGAAGGTCTATTCCTGGACGATCATCACTCATCCTAACCATCCGGCTGCGGTGAATAAGGTGCCGTACAACGTCGCCCAGGTGCAACTTGATGAAGATCCAGAACTGGTGCTTGTGACCAACCTGGTGGGCATCAAAAATGAAGATATTCGCATCGGTCTGCCGGTAGAGGTCGTATTTGAGGAACACGAACCAGGAGTGAAGCTGGCGAAGTTTAAGCCGGTGTAGAGCCAGCAGTTCTCTGGATAGAAATGAGCCAGCGCAGTAGGCCGGGATAAGGCCGCAGGCCGTTCCCGGCACTCATAGAGCCTAACTCAGAATTGACAACTGACAACTGACAATTGACAATTGTCAACTATCAATTGTCCAGAGGCCTACCCGGGGTCTCGACAGGTCAAAATGAGAATTGCTTGTGTAGAGCAGGCTATGTCACGTCGGGGCACTTGGTGTAATGGCCGTTCATAGCTAATGACCCAGTTTCTGTGGGTTGATTTAGGAGGGGTTATGCAACTCGGCTTACAAGGTAAAGTCGCAATCGTCACCGGTGGCAGCAAGGGTATCGGCCAGGCCACGGCGCTCGGGCTGATTGCCGAAGGCGCATCGGTCTTGGCCTGTGCCCGCGGGAAAGAGGCATTGGAGGAAACCGTGCGGTCAGCTGGGAAGCAGGGGGAAGGCCGCATCGTTGGGATGCCGGCTGACCTAACTCAGGGGCAGGCGATTAAGGATGTGGTTGCCCGCTGTCTCGAGGTATTTGGTCGAGTAGACATTCTGGTCAACAATGCCGGCAGCGCCCGGCCTGGGGAGTTCCTCAAGCTGCCAGACGAAGCGTGGCTCGACGATTGGACCCTCAAGTTTTTCGGCTATATGCGTATGGCCCGTGAGGTGCTTCCGCACATGCAGAAACAGAAAAGCGGAGTGATCGTCAATATTATCGGCACCGGCGCACTCAGGCCCATCGGTGGGTATATGATCGGCGGTGCGGCGAACGCGGCACTCAATCACTTCACCAAAGCTCTGGCTGATGAAGGAGCAAAACACGGCGTACGCGTCGTCGGCATCAATCCCGGTCCGATCCTCACCGAGCGTTTACAACGCTTCCTCTCGACCTTCAGTTCAGGCAGCGCTGACGCGGAGGAGGCCATGAGCAAAATGACTCCACTGGGTCGCGTGGGCAAATCCGAGGAGGTGGCGGATCTGGTGTTGTTTCTCGCGTCAGAACGGGCCGCTTTCATTCACGGCGCCAATATCACCATCGACGGGGGGGCGAATCCAGGATTGATGGGGTAGAGAGGGGAGACAGAGACGAGAGACAGAGACAGAAGGTAGGCCGGAATAAGCGGAGCGTTTCCGGCATCGATGAGCACGCCGGGAACGGCCTGCGGCCTTATCCCGGCCTACGACTGGGAAAACGCTATGTCTCCTCGCTCAAATGAAAACCGCTGTAATATTGCCAAAGGCTCAGTGTACGAGGTTGTCAGCCTTCTTTACGTTATGCGGATGCGAGGATATGTTGCCGAGAAAGATTACGAGGCACTGTATGGTCAGTGTGATGAGATCGCCAAGATGCTTAGCGGCATCCTAAACAAGTAGTCTGTATCTTATCTCTGTCTCTGTCTGATCTCTCTGTCTCAAATCTCTGTCTCTGTCTCAAATCTCTGTCTCTTTATGCCTTCCGGTACCCTTTACATCGTTGCTACTCCAATCGGTAACCTCGAAGACATCACGCTGCGGGCGCTGCGCATTCTCAAAGAAGCCGATCTCATCGCTGCCGAAGATACCCGTCACACCAAGAAGCTGCTCTCGCATTACGGTATCACGACTCCACTCACCAGTTATTACGACCAGATCGAGGCGAGCAAGGCACCGGCACTACTCGCCCAACTCCAGACTGGTAAGACTATTGCGCTGGTCAGTGATGCCGGCACCCCAGGAATTGCTGATCCTGGGTACCGCTTAGTGACAGGGGCAGCGAAAGCTGGCATTGCCATCGTCCCCATTCCTGGGCCGTCTATGTTGACGGCATTATTGAGTGTCGGTGGGTTGCCAACAGACCAATTCGTTTTCATCGGGTTTCTTCCCGCGAAAAGCAACCAGCGTCGCAAAGTCCTCTCTCGCTTAAGGCAAGAAGAGCGTACTCTAGTATTTTTCGAGTCGCCGCACCGTCTGCGCGATATGCTCGCTGACCTGGAAGAGAGTTGTGGCGACCGGCAAATCGTCATCGGGCGGGAATTGACCAAAATGTTCGAAGAAGTATTGCGAGGCACGGTCAGCGAACTGCGCGCGCTACTGCACGAGCGCGAAATAAAAGGTGAGGTTGCCTTGCTGGTGGCTGGACAAAGAGCTGAGGAGAGACAAGAAGAACAGCCGCAGCTTGCCGAAGAGATCCGCTTGCTAGAGATTGAAGGATTATCCCTCAAAGAAATCGCTCAGGTGATCAACGCACGACATGGCATCCCTAAGCGAGAGGTCTATGCCCTGGGGGTAGAGTTGAGGGAGGGAGGGAAAGAATGAGACAGGTCCTCCTGATAAGCTTGTGCATGTTCCTCACCTTTGGTTCTGTCGCTGCGGAAGACAACACCCCCGCGTTTCACGTGAAGAACGTCCACCATATTCTGCTCACTGTCAAAGACCTGGAGACTTCCGTTCATTTCTACCATGACGTGCTGGGCTTAACGCTCGCTCAGCAGTACAAAACCTTCGCTACGCTGCGGGCCGGCGAGTTTGGTATCTACCTGACCATCAGCCCATGGTCGTTTGATAAGCAGGGAGTTGAGAAAGGTGCGGGTATTTTTCCTCACTTTGAAGTAGACCACATGGATGCCTTAGTGACGCGACTCAAAAGCAGCGGCGTCAAGATTCTGCAAGAACCGAAAAATTACGCTTGGGGTAAAGAGTGTTTTGCCTTAGATCCCGACGGGTATCAGTGGAGTTTTGTTGAGCTAGTGCCGAAGAAGCATTGAGGAGCCCTGGCCATGCTTAGAAGCTCTGATCGAACACTGATTGAGAAGCTCAAGCGTTTGCTGATCGAGCAGGGGGTTCCACTCTACAAGACAATTGTGTTTGGCTCGCGGGCACGTGGTGATGCCGTGCCTGATTCTGACTTGGATGTACTAGTGCTCGTCGAGTACTTAAATCCTGCGCTGCGCAAAACCATCAGTCATTGCGCGTGGGAGGTGGGCTTTGAAGCGGGTATCCTCATTCAGACCGTAGTAATGACCAGGGAACAGGCGGAACAAGGCCCGGAACAGTCCTCCTTGCTGATGCTGGCAGTCAAGGAAGAGGGCATCCCGGTATGAATCCAGAACATGTCAAAGTGCTTGTGGCGAAGCGGATGCAAGAAGCTGCAGAATGTCTAGAGGACGGCAAATACCTCCTGTCCTCTGGACGTGGTGCACGGACGGTGGTCAATCGAGCCTATTATGCCGCCTTCTATGCCGTGCTTGCCTTGCTGCAGACCGTAGGCAAGACGCCACGGAAGCACAGGGGCGCATTGACCCTCTTTGATACTGAGTTCATCAGAACCGGCGTACTGCAGAAGGAGCTCTCGGACACGCTTCACCAACTTTTTGATGCACGACAGGAAGACGACTATCGGCGGATCGACCCGGTACTGCCGGAGGAAGCCACTGAACTCATAGCGGACGCAGAACAATTTGTTCGAGCTATTCGTGATTATCTGATCGATAGAGATTACCTATCAGAAGAGTGAGGCAACATCATGACCGAAGAAATAAAAAATCCTATCGAAAAGCTCATGGGGCTATTGTTCAGAGCCCACCCCTGGCATGGAGTAGCGATCGGTAAAGATGCACCCGCAGTCGTCACGACTTACATTGAGGTTGTGCCAAGCGATACAATCAAGTACGAACTCGACAAGACCACCGGGCTTTTGAAAGTCGATCGCCCGCAGAAGTTCTCTAATGTCTGCCCTTCACTCTACGGGTTTATTCCTCGCACCCTCTGTGCAACGCGAGTCGGCGATTTCTGTGCGGAGAAAATCGGCCGTGCGGGGATCGCGGGGGATGGGGATCCTCTGGACATTTGTGTCCTGACTGAGAAAACCATACCGCGAGGAGATATTCTCCTCCAGACAATTCCTATCGGCGGATTACGCATGATCGATAAAAACGAGGCCGATGACAAAATTATTGCCGTCATGCTAGACGATGCTGTGTATGGCGGATGGCGAGAGATTTCTGACTGTCCTGCTTCACTCATCGACAGGCTGAAGCATTATTTTTTGACCTACAAACAACCTCCAGGCTTAGCGGAGCATAAGACAGAAATTACGCATGTCTACGACCGCCGAGAGGCATATGAGGTGATCCGCAGGAGCCAGGAAGATTATAGAGCGAAGTTTGGGGATCCAGAGAGTATACTTGCTGCTGCTCTGCTGGGGTGATTGGCCGTGCAGCGTGTAGAGTGGGGATCGCCCACCGGTCCTGATTACGAATACTGTCCGGAATAAATTTGCTCTGCTGTGCGCCGGAGGCGCAATTTTGGAGTGCGCCAGCCGTGCTGGCGCTTTGTTGGGCTGAAGCCATGCTTCAGCCCAATACCGTGCGAAGCCATGCTTCGCACGGCAAAAGCGGGAGCGTGGCTCCCGCACTCCAAAGGGCAAAGCCCCAGTCTTGGACACGAGACAGAAAAATTTCCCGGACAGTATTGCCTGATCACCGCCGTGTTTGCCAGGCACGGCTCTGTTGTGTGGGCGGTCAGTTACTCGCACCTGCCTTCTGCTCGATCCGCCTGATTGCCTCATCGAGAAACTTCGCCGCCTCAGGCTTGACAGTCTTGGCCTGTTTGAGCACCCGGAGCGCGTCGGCTGGGCGCTGGACTTGATCGTAGGCGAAAGCGAGATTTGAGAGATAATTCACGTCGTCACCTTTAAGAGCAACTGCGGCTTCCAAGGGCGCGACTGCTTCCTCATAACGTTTGAGCTTAAGTAGAGTGACGCCGAGCAATTCCTGGACGAACGGATTCTGAGGCTGCAACTGCGCGGCAAAGCCGGCCTTGGGAAGTAGCGTCTGCGGGGTCGAGGAGTTGAACAGTTCCGTGTAACGCGCCTGCAAGAGATCCAGGAATTCTAAGGTCGTAATCTGTTTGTAGTAAGTAATGTCACCGTCGTCGGGCGCAAGTCGCGCGGCCTGATCGACCTCTTGGAGTGCTTGAAACGATCGCTCCAGCGGGTCGTCGGTGCCGACGGCCTTAGAGCGCATGAGCAGGGCGCGAGCGAGAAATACCCGGGGCTCCACCCCGTAGCGTTGCGCCAATACGTCCGGCCGGATTTCGGGCAACAACCGAGCCAGAATAAAGGGCATGGTGCCGGGTATGCCAAGACGGTTCAATTCAGCGAACTCGACTGAAGTCTGGTCATCGGTGAGGATGGGGTAATCGTGCGCGACGAGCTTATCGATTCCTGGACCATCAACGATAATGTACTTGAGAATATCCTGGCCGCGGCTGACCCCAATCTCTTGCAAGTCCGCCCGCACTGCAGCGTTCTCACGAGCGAGGCGCTGGTTGAGGGCCTCGACAGTCAGCGGTAACGCCGCCTTAGCCCCGACCATCAGGGTGTAACGATTGGTGAAGAGTAATAAAGCTTCGGGGAAAACGCTACGGAAGGTGCGTAACACCGACAGGTAATCAGCCGGCGCCATATTGTGCAGCGGCAACCACTGGGCAAAGACTCCCTGGTCGGTGAGTTTTGCTTTCACCAGTTGATAGTACTCCTGCGTGTACAATACCCAGGACTCGGCCGCGGCCGGGTGTGTCGCATCGGCGGTGATGACATCGTAGTGCTGCGGTGAGATCTTGAGAAAATGACGGCCATCGTCGGCGATCAGGCGCCAGTTGGTCCGTTGTAAAACCTCGCCGTTCTCTTTCGCGAACAGCGCCATAGCATCGCGTACGTCAGGAACAATGTCCACGGCGTCTACCGTTACCTCGTGTTTCGCCACCGCGCCCAGAGTCACACCACCGCCGACCGCATTGACTAAGACCGTCTTGGGATTGTCGTGGAAGAGAAGGGGCAAGTGACCCAGGAGTTTGAAGGTAGAGATGGCGTCTCTATGAGTAGGTACTTCCTCAATACAATTGATCGTCATTTCCTTGACATCACCGAGTTGAAACACGGCGACAGTACCGAACGCGCCTTCGCGGTAGAATAGTAACTCTCCTTGCACGTTTTCGAAGCGGTCGTACCACTTGGTCAGTGTCAGCTCTTTGGGCGCGAAGAGCACTATCAACAAGGCAGCCGTAACCAGCGAACAGCCTGTCACGAGGCGCGTACGGTCTACCGGTGGCAAAGAAAAAAACATCAGTAGACCGACCGTAATAGAAAGAACCGCCAGGAATACCATCCCATAGCTCAGGCCGAGAAGGGGGATCAGCACCAGACCACCAGTCAGCGCGCCAGTCATGCTCCCCAAAGTATTCGCCGCGAATACTACGCTCGCTGAGCTATCAGCCGACTGGGCCGTCAGGTTGCGCAGCAAGTCTACCAGCAGCGGGGTAACAAAACCCGAGGCCATAGCTGGGATCAACGTAACGACTGCCGCCGCCCCCAGACGTACGAGTCCGAGACCGAGCCAATGGCTTCCTCCTACGCGGTGGCTCAAATTGAGGGCAATAGCATGCAGATGGTTAAAGGAGGTCAGCGAGACGAGGATAAACACCGCCGCCGCAACCTCGACCAGCAAAAAGACAAACGCTTTGGTTTGCGGCGTTGAGCGGGACGGTCCAACCAGGGCGTACAGCCAGGCGCCAAGGGCAAGACCTGCGAGGACGTCTGCCAGGACAACCGCGAAAGAGTAGGTATTGTTCGATACCACACAAACCAAGGTCCGAACCCACAAAATTTCCAGAGCAAGCCCGATGAAACCCGTGATAAAAGGGAAGGTCAGAAACCCGCGGAGAGAGAGGACGCGTGGAGCAGACGGCAGACCTGTTCCTTCTCGTTCCGGTAGAGCTTTACGCGGCTGCGTCAGCGCCACGAGACAAATCGCGGCATTCATAGTCGTGGCAATCAACGTCGTCGTGAATACTCCATAGGTACGAATGAAGAACACCCCAGCAAAAAACGCCCCCAGGACCGAACCAGTAGTGTTCAAGGCGTAGAGCAAGCCGATGCGCCGGCCGGCCGGTCCGCCTTGTACGACAAAACGCGCCAGGGTGGGAAGAGTGAGGCCCATAAGCGTAGCGGGAAACGCCAGGGCAACAAAAGAAAGGATAATGTCGAGAAAAAAACTACCACCGGTGGCGACGTAGACCGTATCAATCAGCCGTACCAGCAACGGAAAAATGAGGGCGAAAACGCCGATCAATCCTTCAGCCAGACCATACACCACCAGAGGATGGTAACGCACGAGACGGCGGTTCTGCCCCAGCAGGTACCCTAAAGCCAGCCCCAGCATGAACGAGGCGGTGACCGTAGTCACGGCATAGGTCGAAAGCCCAAAGGTCAGATGGAGCAACCGCTGCCACACCACCTCATAAAGGAGGGCGGTGAATCCGGAGAGAAAGAAAAGGAGAAAAACCACAGGAAGTTGAGAAGTGGTCAGTTGCCAGTTCCAGAGAAGGATTTTGCTTGTTTTACTGACAACTGACAACTGGCAACTAGCGACTATTCTCCCGCGAACCACCGCCGGGGATTGTCCACCAGCATGGTACGGATCTTGTCGTCGCTCACGCCGGCTTCGCGCAGCTTAGGCAGGAGGTTCTTAAACAGGTGGGTTGGCTGCCAGTTGGCGATCAGGTGCTGCATTTCGGGCGCCAAGACTAAGGCGCGTCCCTTGAAACAGGCAACCGAGTCGTGCGAGAGCACGATTTGTTTCGCATAGCCGATCCCGCACAGGCCAATCACCGTAGCCAGGCGAAGTTTCTCTGCCAGGATGAAATCCAGACCAAAGCGGTCGCAGCCGATGTATGCGCCTTTGTCCATCAGTGATGTGTGGTAAGACAGATTGGCGGTATCACCGGAATGGCCAATGATCACTCGTCGAGGATCAACTCCTTCGCTGGTGAAGATCTCCAATTGTTCGAGTCCGAGCATTGCTTCATCGGTATGGGTAGTGATTGGGACATCCGTGGCTTTTTGCGCCCGCGCCGCGGCCCGCAGGCACATCTCCTCATAAGGGGTGATGTGCGGTCGGCCAGCCTCGTTTTTCAGCACGCCGGTCGCGCACTTAATAAAGCCCGGTTTGATGCCGGTATCACCGATCCCCTCGGTGATCTCTTTGGTATAGATCTCAGCAATCTCGTTTACTCCGACGCTGCCTAGCTCTCGATAAAACTTGAAATACGCGCCGCCAAGGTCTTCTTTGTAAAGACCAGTAGCACAGATGACCCGCATGCCGGACTTAACCGACGCCTCAGCCATGAAATCAACATCGCGGCCAATGTCAGAAGGACAGGGGTCCATGAAAGTGTTCACTCCGTGTGCTTTGAGCTCTTGCAGGCGATCGACGCAGAATTTGAGCGTCTCATTGCGCTTGAAGCCTTTGACGACGATGCTATCCGCTTCCCAGCCCGCCCAGGAGAGGACGTGGACCTGCTTATTCATCGCCCCGCCCTTCTACACCAGATTTCTCGCCCATGCGAGTCTCCCCCTCTTGCAGTAGCGCGGGAAACACTGCATGTCACAGGACCTAAGAGTCAACTCTCAATGGAGAAGATTGCCGTCACGAAAACTGAACTGATCTGGCCCGGGAAGTATCCCTCGGACGATGCCCTGCGAGCAATTCCATCGCCACCCCCTTCCCTTCACCTTCGTGAGCGTTTCTCAGCGAAGAGCACGCAGAAAGTTGGGCAGGAGCCTTGGCGCAACAAACTGATTTGGGGAGATAATCTCCTCGCCATGCGTGCCCTATTGGAAGAATTTACCGGAAAAATCGACCTTATCTATATCGACCCGCCGTTTGCTACCGGCGCGGATTTTTTATTCGCTTCACCGATTGGTGCTGGCAAGTCCCAGGGCAAGCGGCAACAGTCAGTCGTCCAGGAAAAGGCCTACCGGGACACCTGGGGACGCGGCCTCTCCTTCTACCTTCATTTAGGCTGGGACATCAGCAGCTATGTCCTCATGCTCATGAATGAAGTCTTTGGTGAAGACTGTCTGCAGAACGTCATCATCTATAATTACGGCAAGTTTCACCACTCGAAAGAGCGCTGGAAGCGCGACTTCGATGCCATTCTGTTCTATTCTAAAGATCCTACCGTATGGACGTTTAACCATGATGCCGTCCTTGATGAGTACCAGGAGCGTACTGAGATTCGTTTTGACAAAGTTGATGACGCGGGTCGGCGCTACAAGATTGTAAAGGGCCGGCGGGTGTACTATCAAGGAGGAGTAACTCCCTCCAGCGTGTGGCGGCTGTCGAACTTGCAAGTGAATGCGCTGGAGTCGCTTGGCTATCCCACGCAAAAGACCGAAGAACTCTTAGCGAAGATCATTACCGCCTCATCGAACCCTGGTGACCTGATTGCCGATTTCTTTTGTGGCTCTGGTACCATGCTCACGGTCGCGGAGAAGCTTGGCCGCCGCTGGATCGGCTGCGATCTGGGCCGCTTGGCGCTTCATACGACGCGCAAACGACTGCTCAGTCTTGCGGATTGTCAGCCGTTCGAGCTTGTGGATCTCGGCAAAGCTGAACGGCAGCACTGGTGGAATGTCACTTTTAGTGTATCAACAAAGGACACGTCTGCACCCTCACTTTCCGCCTATCACGCTTTTATCCTCAAGCTCTATGGCGCTCAGCCAGTAGCGGGCTTTTCCGGTCTGCATGGGAAGAAAGGGAAAGCGCTGGTTTACGTCGGCGCGGTCGATACTACAATCTCTCCGAGCGAGATCCGCCATGCGCTCGACACTTGTTGCAAATGCAAACGACCAGAATTGCATGTTCTCGGTTGGGAGTGGGAGCACGGGGTCGAGAGGCTGCCAACCAAAGCGCAGGAGAGGGGAGTGAAACTCTACTTACTGCAAATCCCACGTGAAATAATGGAACGACGGGTGATAGAGAAAGGGGATATCTCGTTCTTTGCGTTGGCCTCGCTGGAGGTCGCGTGCAGGATACGTAGCGGCGTCCGACCGAACGCCGCTACGGCGACAATTATGCTGAAGAACTTTGT
>JACQEL010000642.1 GCA_016200595.1 Deltaproteobacteria bacterium | reverse complement strand
CTACGTCTTGGCAGGTGGCCAGTCCTTGGTGGATCTGGGTAATCCCCTCTTCCACCTGTCCCTGTTCGGCCCGTGCCCAGCCTCGCAGGATAGTCCCTTGCCCTAACCACGTTGGAAATCCTTGCTCGCGCGCGAAGGTGATGGCTGCCTCGGCCCACTCTTGGGTCAGGGGTCTGTCCCGGCGGAACTGGTGAGTCATGGCAGTAAAATTCCGGGCACTAGCCAAGCTAAAGAGATGAGACAGCTCTTGAGCCAGGGTCAGGGCGGCCTTGCTATTCTGGAGTGTCTGGTCCGGATAGCCTAGATGCCATAAAGCCCAGGCCAAATAGGTGAGGCCATAGATCCCCGGCTCCGTGCCGTAGAGGAACACATGGGAGTGGTGGCGCTGAGTATCATACAAGGTTAGGACTTTGAGACAAAACCCCTGGATGAATTTTGTAAGTGCTTGTCAGACCATGAGATATGCTCAGTGCGGTCAGAGTTTTGTCTCGTAATCCTTAGGCTCTGCGCCAGGTGCGCCTGGGCCGCGCCGAACTCCCCCAGAAGGAATAAGGTGCTGCCCACTGCCCAATGTGCCTCCATGAGTAAGGCCGGGTCTTGCTCCCGCTGAGCTAAGCTCAGGAGTTGCTCCCCCAGCTCACGTGCCACGAGAACCTCACCCCGTACATGATGAAACCTCCGCAGCCCAAAGAGGACCGGGAAGAGCTGGCGGGTCTCCCCGACCTGTTGGCACAGCTCCCGGGCGCGGGCATAAGTCGCTTGCACTTCCGGCGAGGAAAAACTTCTGGTGAACTGTAACGGCACGCCCAGTGTGACCTGCAGCATAAGTTCTTGTTGGGCGCGCGTGCGGGTGTCGGGTAACGTGGTGAGGAGCTCTAAGGCGGCGGTCAGATGCTGGATCGCGTCCACATAGGCCGAGCGTTGCACCGCCTGTTGCCCCGCCAGGTGCAGGTACTCCACGGCTTTCTCCGTGTTGCCACTGCGCGTGTAATGATGCGCTAGCTCGCTGTAGTGCTCGTCCAGGTTTGCACTGTAGCGTGCTTCAATGGCCTGCCCGGTGCGCTCATGTAAGGCTTTCCGCCGCTCGTGCAGCACCGTGCCGTAGGCCACCTCCTGGGTCAGGGCATGTTTGAAGAGGTATTCCACCTCGGGGAAGGCCGGCTGTTCGTAGAGGAACTCTTTGTTCTGCAACGCCGAGAGTCCGCGATAGAGCTCCTCGTCCGGCTGGGGCAGGACCTGGCGCACCAGGCTCACGGGGAATGCCCGCCCGATGACGGCCAGGTGCTGTAACAGTTCTTTCTCTTCCCGGCTCAAGCGGTCAATGCGCGCCGCCAGCACCCCTTGCACGGTCGGGGAGATATGGATCTCCGTGGGTGCCTGCACCAGCCCATAGTGGCCGCGCTCACCACCGAGCACGCCCTCTTCCGCTAACGTCTGTACCACTTCTTCCATGAAAAACGGCGTGCCTTCGGTCTTCGCCAGGATCAGTTGCTTGAGGGCGGAGAGTGGGGGCGGCGTCCCGCCGCCCGAGCGGCCAGAGGCCGCTCCCACTGTGGCCGCAGGCGCCTCCCCCAACAACGCCGCCAGAAATTCCTCCGCCTCTTCTTTGCCGAAGGGTGCTAAGCGCACCTGGGTATAGTACGTCTTCTGTCCCCACGCAGAGCGATACTCTGGGCGGTAGTTCACCAGGAGGAGCATGCGAGCGCTGGTCAGACTGTCGCTCAGGGTTTCGAGAAATCCCTGCGTCTCCGTGTCAATCCAATGGAGATCTTCAAAGATGAGGATGAGTGGCTGATTAAGACTCTCGCGCACAAATAACTTCTTGAGCGCGTCAAAGGTGCGCTGGCGGCGGATCTGTGGGTCCATCTGCGGGAGCGAGGACGTGGGATCGTCGATGCTCAGCAAGGCAAAGAGATAGGGCAGCGTCTCTTCCAGATGCCGGTCAAGCATGAGGACCTTCCCACCCACCTTCTCCCGTCGTGTCCGCTCATCGTCGTGGGGTTGGATCTGAAAGTAGCGCTTGAGCAGTTCAATCACCGGCAGATAGGGTGAGGCCTTGCCGTACGAGACCGAGTAGGCTTCGAGCACCAGAGCACCGCTCTGAGACGTGAGTGTGAATTCATAAAAGAGCCGCGACTTGCCCAGGCCCGGCTCGCCCATCACCCCCACGATCTGCCCGTGTCCAGCGGTGGCCTGCGCCAAGGCATGGCGCAGGTGCTCCAGCTCGCTCTGGCGCCCGACAAAGCGGGTGAACCCCCGCCGGGCCGCGACCTGCAACCGGGTCCGCAACGGCCCGACACCCAACACTTCGTAAATGGGGACGGGCTCGGTGACGCCTTTAACCTTGGCCTCACCCAGGGCTTTGCACTCGAAGTACCCTTCAATCAACTTGTAGGTGCCCTCACTCACGACGACTGCGCCTCCACTGGCTAGACTCTCCATGCGAGAAGCCAGATGGATCGAGTGCCCCACCGGGGTGTAGTCGGTGTGCAGATCGTCTTTGCGGATCAAGCGCAGCACGACTTCGCCGGTATTGACCCCGACCCGGATCTGCAAATTAATTCCCTGGTCGCGCCGCAGTCGCTCGGCGTAGCGTTTGCTCTCTTCTTGCATGAGCAAGGCGGCAAAGAGGGCGCGCTGGGGATGGTCTTCATGGGCGAGGGGAGCCCCGAAGAGGGCAAAGATGCCGTCGCCGGTGGGCTGCACGACGAAGCCCTCGTAGCGATGGACGGCATCCATCATCAGCTGCAGGGCCGGGTCGATAAGGCGGCGGGCCGCTTCGGGATCAAGTCCTTCAATCAGTGCGGTAGAGTCCTGGATATCGGCAAAGAGGGCGGTGATGGTTTTCCGTTCGCCTTCAGAAGAGCCCCGGGCTTCCAGGGCGGCTTGCTCGGCGCGAATCCGCTCGGCCAGATGCGGAGGTGTGTAGCTGACTGGGGATTGGGGATTAGGGGGTTGGGGTTGGGAACTTGAAACTTGAAACGTGGAACTTGAAACTGGCGAAGCGCCAGCCCACACCAGCATTTTGCCGTCCTTGTCGCTCGCCAGCTCTTGCACCTCGATCAGTTCTTCCTTGAGCACCTCTAGCTGTTCCTCGCTCAGGGCAAACTCTAACTTCAGGGTCCGATACGACAGCCGCCCCTTCCTCCGCAGGAGACTGCTAGCCTGCTCGATAATGTCCGAGAACTTCATCCGTATTCCCTGCCTTTTGCGATCGGCTCAGGCGGCCAACTCTGCCAACAGTGCCTTGGCCTCTT
>JACQEL010000700.1 GCA_016200595.1 Deltaproteobacteria bacterium | reverse complement strand
GACCCATGTCGTGGGGTGCAGCGCGGGTGGAGTCCTCACCAGCGACGGAGAAATCGAGCGTGCTCCTGGCGTCGCCGTGCTCACCGTGCGCGCGGATACGTTTGCGGTCGAACGCTTCTTCGTGCCGCAGTTGCGTGGGCGTGGGCGCGAGACCGGCAAGGAGGTAGCGGACCGCGTGCGCCCACACTTGGGCGCGGACAACCTCCTGGTCGTTCTTCCGGATACATATAATTTCAATCCAGATGCCTTCTTTACCGGACTGTCTGAGTCCATCCCCGACTTACCTGTAGTTGGGGGTGGCGCTTCTGAAGATGGGACTATCGGTGAGACGTTCCAGCTCTGTGGCGATACGGTGAGCAACGACGCGGGCTGCGGTGTGCTCTTGAGCGGGCACTTCCACCATACCATTGGTATCACGCAGTCCTGTCAACCAATCGGCCCGGTACACACCGTCACCAAATCCGTACGAAATATGATCCTCGAACTGGATGGCCGACCAGCCTTCGAAGTATTTGCCGAACTCGTACCGCAACCGCTGCTCGAAGACCTCCGTCGCGCGGCAGCCTTTGTCTTTGTCGGTCTGCCAGTAGACGCTGAGCGCCAGCACCTCGCCCGGGGGGAGTACGTCGTGCGCAACCTCGTTGGCTTCGATCCCCGGCAAGGGATTGTAGCAGTGAGTGAGGAGCTGCAGCAGGGACAAAAGCTGGTCTTCACTTTACGCGATGGCAGTCGCTCACGCGACGATTTGCAGCTCGCCCTCGCGGCACAGGCGCAAACCTGGGTAGGCCAGACACCGAGCTTCGCCCTGTACTTTAACTGCGCCAGTCGCGGTCGTGGGCTCTATGGTTTGCCTGATCTCGATACTTCTTACATCAAACAATACTTGGGTGAGGTGCCGCTCATTGGTTTTTTCTCCGGGTGTGAAATTGGACCGATCCAGCGTCAGTCCAGCCTGCAACTGTACTCTGGCGTGCTGGTGCTGGTGGGGGAAAAGACCCTGCACTGACCATCGGATTGGTCCTACAAAGCTTTCACAGGATGATCCCGCGGAGAATGACGCTGGCGACAGTGAAGTAGATAATTAGGCCACTCACGTCCACCAACGTAGCGACGAACGGGGCAGACGCGCTGGCCGGATCGAAGCCCAGGCGGCGCAGGATAAAGGGTAGCATTGACCCGGCAATCGTGCCGAACAGTACAGTCCCGACCAAACTGGCCGCGACTGTCAGCGCCACCAAGGCGTAGTGCTCACCATAGACCTGAGCGCGGGTCGGCCAGAGGAGAATGCGGGTGAGGCCGATCGTGCCGAGAATTGCTCCTAACGCAAAGCCAGCAAAAATTTCTCGGCGGATCACTCGCCACCAATCGCGCAGCCGCACTTCACCCAGGGCCATAGCCCGGATGACCAAGGTTGAGGCCTGCGACCCCGAGTTTCCTCCACTGCTGATGATGAGGGGAATGAAAAGCGCCAGCACTACCGCACGTTCAATCTCGTGCTCGTAGTAGCCCATCGCGGTTGCGGTGAGCATCTCGCCCAGAAAGAGCGCGGATAACCAGCCCGCCCGCTTCTTCACCATGTGGGCAAAATCAATTTGCAGATAGGGACCATCAAGCGCCTCCATACCACCAATCTTGTGGATGTCCTCAGTAGCCTCTTCCTGGACGACATCGACAATGTCATCGACGGTCACGATCCCTTTCATGCGCCCCGCCGCATCCACTACCGGCAGGGCGATCAGATCATGTTTGGCGAAGAGCTGGCTCACCGCTTCCTGGTCCATTTGCTCCGCGACCGTGACGACCTCACTATGCATGATCTCCTGGACCTTCTTTTCTCCCGGGGCGGCGAAGAGTTCCCGAAACGAGACGACCCCGAGGAGATGCTGCTGGGCATCAAGCACGTAGACGTAGTAGATGGTCTCCAGCCGCTCACGCGCCTGTCGGCGGAGGTAACTGATTGCTTCATTAATGCTCATCTCCGGACGCACACGCGCGTAGCGGGGATTCATCAGCCCGCCGGCTTCGTCCTCGGCATAGGAGAGCAGGGCGGCGACCTCCGTGCGGGTCGTGTCGTCGAGCAGGGCGAGGAGTCCGGCGTGTTCTGCTGGCGGCGCTTCCTGGATGACGTCGGCCGCATCGTCAGGCGCGAGGAGGCGCATCCACAGGCGGCGTTCTCCCTCCGGAAACACCAGGAGCAGCTCAGCTTGATCCCGGGCCTTTAGACTGAGAAAGAAGTCATCTGCCTCAGCCTGGGCGAGCAGCTTAAAGCCTTCGAGTCGATCGCTAGACAACAGCAGCGGCCAGGCGTCTTGGAGTTCTGTCTGTGACAGTTCGTTTTGCATGGCGTGTATTCTATCTCATCTGTGAGATTACGCGCGTGCCTCCGGCTGCACTGAACCACTGACCGTAGCGAGTTCGTTTTCCTTTTCCGTTGCGGAAGCCGGAAGAGCAGGGACAAATATGCGATAGAATACCGGGACCACAAAAAGTGTGAGAACTGTTGAACTGAAGAGTCCCCAAACAATGACCGTTGCCAATGGCCGCTGTACGTCCGATCCCAAGCCAGTTGCCAATGACGCGGGCAACAGGCCGAGAATGGCGACCAGCGATGCCATCAAGATAGGCCACAGACAGCGGACTGCCCCCTGAGTAATCGCTTCTTCCAGGATGACACCCTGCGACCGCAGGGTAGTAATTGTCCGCACAATCAAGACGCCATTCATAATCGACACCCCAAAGACAGCAGCAAAGCCAACCGCGGTAGAAACATTCAGATTCATACCGCGGACGAGCAGAGCAATGGCACCGCCGATGAATGCAAAGGGGATGGTCAGAGTCACCAGGGCCGCCATGGCCGGGCGACCGAGAAAAAGGAGCAGAATGGTAACTACCAAGGTAATGCCGAGCAGTACGCTGTGCGCGACCGTATGGAGGGTGCTTTGCACTAGAAAGCTGCGATCGTAGAAGGGCTGGATGCTCACACCTTCCGGCAGCTCCGCGGTATTGAGTTCGACAATCGCAGCCTTGACATTCTCCAATACCGCAGAGGGATTTTCTCCTTTGCGCAGGAGCACCATGCCTTCCACCGACTCGTCAGTGTAGTCTTTGCTAAATATTCCCGACGGCATCATAGAGTCCAGCCCGACCGCAGCCACGTCGCGCATATAGATCGGCGTCCCACCGAGCGACTTGAGAAAGATTGCTCCGATTTCTGTCGTGTCTTGGAGAGAACCTTGGCTGCGAATCGCAAACGACATGCTGCCACGGGAGACTACACTGCCACCGGCGCTGGCGTTGTTGGTTTTAATGGCATCGATGACCTCGTTGAGCGACAGGTTGAAGCGTTGCAGTTGCGTTGGGTTGAGCGTGATCGTGTATTGCTTGGCGTAGCCGCCAAAATTGGACACATCGGCCACGCCGGGAGCCCGCAACAGGCGTGGAATGACTACCCAGTCGTTGAGGGTCCGCAACTCCATCAGGTCATGCGTGCCGTCCGAGACCAATTCATAGCGCAAGACCTCGCCATAAGCGGTGGCCAGCGGGCCAAGGTCCGGCGTAACCCCCTCCGGCAATGGGATACTACTCAGCTTTTCTTGCACCCGTTGGCGGGCCCAGTAGCTTTCGGTCCCTTCCGCGAAAATCATTTGTACGCCTGACAGCCCGAAGATAGTTCGCGACCGGATCACCTCGACCCGCGGAACGTTGCGCATGGCGATCTCAATCGGGATGGTAACCTGACGTTCGACTTCCTCAGGTGCGCGCCCAGGGTAGGTGGTGATCACCTGTACCATCTCAGCCGAGATGTCTGGGTAGGCATCGATCTTCTGGTGCAGAAACGCCCAGACGCCGAGTCCGACAATGAATACCGTCACACCTAAAACCTGCCAACGCTGGCGCAGGGCCATACGGATCAGGGTCGGTATCATCAGTGACGTCTTTTTTTCGCTCAATCAAACCACACGAAACTGGCACGGTCCTGTAGGGGCGAAGCATTTGCGCTGAGGTCGCCCGACCTGGATCTCCTCGATTGGCAAATGCTTCGCCCCTACTT
>JACQEL010000654.1 GCA_016200595.1 Deltaproteobacteria bacterium | reverse complement strand
TGCACGGAGTAAGCGAATTTGCCAGCTTCATCGGGGACAATACGCAAGCCAAGAATTTTCTCGCTCAAGTAATCCGCGTCGCTCTGGGCGTCGTCTGCCGCGATGCCTAAGAGTACAACCAAGCCCATACCGATCCGACCGGTGCATTCGCCATTGGCATGAACGCTGGCCTCGCTGACTCGTTGAATGACTACGCGCATCGTCTTCTTGCCGCATGACGATTGTTAACCCAGTCGCGTAGGTGAGACAAGGACTCGCCTGGCATCGTTGTCGTCCC
Source organism: Deltaproteobacteria bacterium (assembly GCA_016200595.1). Taxonomy (GTDB): domain Bacteria; phylum Desulfobacterota; class Binatia; order Bin18; family Bin18; genus JACQEL01. The sequence continues at coordinate 15,743 of JACQEL010000654.1, read as the reverse complement.
TGGGCTATGATCCCCACATGTATCCCGTGCTTCTGCATGTTGGCCCGATTACGATCTATAGCTATGGAGTGATGATGGCGCTCGGCTTCTTGGCAGCGGGCTGGGTGCTGAGCAAAGAGTTAGAGCGGCAAGGGAAAGATCCGAATTTTGCCTCGACCCTGGTGCTATGGGCTGCAGTCGGTGGTTTGCTTGGCGCGCGGCTGTTTTTTCTCTTCGAAGAATGGCAAGCGTTTCTGGCTGACCCGTGGTCGTTTATTTTTACTGGCGCCGGGTTTACCTGGTACGGTGGGCTGATCGGCGGTGTGGTGGCGGTGACTTGGTGCGTTCAGCGCTACGGCCTGTCCTGGCTTGCCGTCATGGATACGGTAGCGCCAGCGATTGCGCTTGGCCATGGCATCGGTCGCATTGGCTGCCACCTGGCTGGTGATGGCGACTGGGGACCGCCAACCACTTTGCCCTGGGGAGTGGCTTATCCCCAAGCCATTGTCGGGTGGAACTTTCCGCCTGGGGTGCGCGTCCATCCCTCTCCCCTCTACGAGACTATTGCGTATGTATTGATCTTTGCAATTTTATGGAGCCGCCGCTCCATGCCTCATCGCGCTGGGTCCTTATTCTGGACTTATCTCCTCTTGTCAGGGATCGCCCGCTTCTTGCTCGAATTTGTCCGGGTCAACCCGCCGTTGTTATTCTGGCTCTCACAGGCACAGGTCATCAGCGTATGCCTGGTTGTCATCAGTGCCTTTATGCTTTTTATCAGACGAGAAGAGCACTCGGCGGTGGTGACACCCGCTCTGCGACTGGCACGGGAGAAGCGGCGGTGAGAAGATGGTTAGTGCTTGGGCTGCTTGTTGTCGGCAGTGTGCTCTTACTGACCGTGACGCGTTCACGGTCCCCAATCAACCAGCCGGCTCCGGATTTTCTTTTGCCTGATCTGAACGGGCAGGTGGTACACCTCTCTCAACTTAAAGGCAAGGTCGTGATGCTCAATGTGTGGACCACTTGGTGCGCGCCCTGCCGGCAAGAAATGCCGACTATGGAGACGCTCTATCGACGGCTGAAGAGTACCGATTTCCTTATGCTAGCGGCAAGCCAGGATGTCGACGGCCGCAATACTGTTATGCCGTATCTGCAAGAGGGAGGCTTCACATTTCCTGTCCTTCTTGATGTCCATGGAGAGGTGGGGAAGAAATATGGGGTAACCGGATATCCTGAAACCTTCATCATCGACCGTCAGGGAAACGTGGTGTATCACCACATTGGTTACAATGACTGGTCACAGCCGACGGTGGAAGCCGCCTTGCGCCGCTTAGCCGATCAGGGGATGTGGGTTGGGTGGACAGACAGGAAAACTGCGGGGGAACAAACCTCGCTCCCGCAGTAAGCGAAGCCGAATCACTAATGTTCTGCTGATGCCTTAAGGCAAGAAGCAGAAATATCACGCATAATCATCTGCGCGATTACGATTCTGCGGGCATGACCCGCAGCCTATCTGCTTGTGACGAGCCGGCCAAAACCTACGGCCAACATAGAGCGCAGCGGCGGCCACAATCAGTAAGACGATCAGCGTCTGGCTATCCACTTTTCACTCCTTGTTTTGCAATCCACAATCCGCAATCATACAAGCCGGCTGCCTATCTGATAGACGGCCAGAGCCCCCAGATATGCCAGGCCAGTCATGTACGTAAACGTGAAGACCGCGTATCCCCAGGACCCAGTCTCGCGCTTGATGGTCGCCAGGGTCGCCCCACATTGGCAACAAAGCGCGAAAAACACCATGAGCGATAACGCCACGACCGGCGTGTAGACCGGTCGGCCGTCAGGCCAGCGCTCGGCTTGCATCGCGCCGCGCAGTTCGACGCTGCCCTCTTTTTGGTCACTGCCGAGATTGTAAATGGTCCCAAGCGCAGCAATGATCACCTCGCGGGCTGGAAAACTCGCGAGCGTCGCCATGCCAATCTTCCAGTCCCAACCAAGCGGCTGCACGATGGGCTCAATCAGGCGGCCGGCCTGTCCGAGAAAACTCTCCCGCAGTCGGGCTCCGGCCTCTTCGCTGTCAAGATGTGCTCTTTCCTCGGCTGAGGCCGTGGCGCGGCGAGCCTGGAATTCCTCAGTGACTCGATTTTGGTTGGGATAATAGGACAGGGCCCAGACTAAGACGGTAGTGGCAAGAATAATAGTCCCGGCTCGTCTGAGGAACGCCCAACTGCGGTCATACATACGGAACAGCACGACTCGCCAGGCCGGCACTTTGAATGGTGGCAATTCCAGGAGAAAAGGCACCGGCTCTCCATGAAGAATCGTACGCTTCAAGACAAAGGCAATAGGCGGAGCGAGCGTCAGGCCAATCAGGTACATGGCAAACAGCGTGAGCCCCTGTAGACCAACAATACCCCAGACGGTGCGCGCGGGGATAAAGGCCGAGATCAGCAAGACGTAGACTGGCAGTCGCGCGCTGCAACTCATCAGGGGTGCGATCAAGATCGTCGCGATCCGGTCGCGGCGGTTGTCGATACTCCGGGTGGACATGATCCCCGGCACGGCGCAAGCAAAAGACGACAGCAAGGGAATGAAGCTGCGACCCGAAAGACCAAAACTTGCCATGACCCGGTCCATCAAAAATGCCGCGCGAGCCATATAACCGGAGTCTTCTAAGAGCGCGATTAAGCCGAATAGAATAGCAATCTGTGGCACGAACACGATGACCGCTCCCACTCCGCCAATGAGTCCGTCCACTACCAGACTGCGCAATGGACCTTCAGAGAGAAGATCTCCGACACGTGTCCCAACCGCTTTGAACAGGGCATCAATACCGTCCATCACTGGTACCGCCCAGGAGAAGATTGTCTGGAAGGTGATCGCCATCGTCACCAGAAAGACGGCCAAGCCCCAGACCTTGTGCGTCACTACCTGATCGATGCGGTCGGTCCAGGTTTGAGCGGTCGTCAGCGGTTGACGAATAGTTGTCTCGACCAGCTGAGTAATCCAGTGATAACGACTGTCTACTTCGACCTGGGGCACGGGTACCCCCGCCTCCGCCAGTCGGGCACGTGCGGCCTCGGTCTGCGCGCGAATTCCGGCTCCCCATTGCTGGGTCAACTCGGCTTCGATCGATCCTCCAGCATCGATCAGCAGACGTTCGATGAGAAAACGGGGAAGCGGAGAGTGACCATTCGTTTGCGGGAAAGACTGGGCGAGCGTATCGACCTCGTGGGTGAAGGCTGTGGGAAAGCCGATCAGCGACCTGAAATGGTGGGGAGCGCGCGCCGCTTTGTTTAACGCTTGGCGCAAAGCGGGCAGCCCGATACGCTTATTGGCTTGGACCGGCACGACTGATACCCCGAGCCGCTTCTCCAGTTCGGCAATGTCGATAATAATACCCAGCTTATGGGCAAGATCGCTCATGGTCAGGGCAACCACCACCGGCCGGCCTATTTCCAGGACTTGGGTGAGCAAGTAGAGGTTGCGGTCCAGATTGGTGGCATCAAGCACGCACAGCACCACGTCTGGGGCCTGTACCCCTTCGCCAAGACCCAAAAGGACCTTGACCGCGATCATCTCATCTGGCGCGCGGGGAGCTAAAGAATAAGTGCCTGGGAGATCGACCGCGAGAAAGTGAGTCCCCTCGACCGTGAATTCGCCGACGGCGCTTTCCACTGTCACCCCAGGGTAGTTCCCGGTATGCTGGGTCAGGCCGGTGAGGGCATTGAAGAGAGTGGTTTTGCCGGTGTTCGGGTTGCCAATAACTGCAACGACATGACGCCGCTCTGAGACAGGAGAAACAGAAGCAGGGACAGCCGAGGACGGGCGAGCAGAGGATGCAGCGGCAGCGGCCATACGAGTCTCAGGTTCCTCTCATAACGGGTCGAGCACGATGCGCCGGGCTTCAGTGCGGCGCAGGGCTATGTTAAAACCGCGGATGTGAATCTGCATCGGGTCGCCCAACGGAGCGAACCGCACCACCCGCACGGTCTGTCCCAGGGTAAATCCCAGCTCGGCCAGGCGTTGCGAGAGCCCATCCGTGCCCGCAATGCAACGAATGCGACCGGCTTCGTTTGGCTGCAAATCTGCCAGAGTTCTTTCCACAGGAATCAAATGATAATGATTTTCAATTTCATTGTCAATTCGTGGTGGCAGACGCTTTGCCTTGTGCGGCGGACACTTTGCATTGTGGAGAAGTGTTGGTATAGTAACGCAGTTCCACGCCACGGCAGCGCATTTGGGTGTGGGGAGTTTGTTCACACGAGGCACGCAGTATGCAACGACGACAGCGGCAGAGAATTGTAGGAGGACTCATCGCTTGCGTTCTAGCGGTGGGGATTGTTTTCTTGGCCGGGCAAGGCCTAGACAGAGTTTCCGCTGTAGGCCGCGATACATATGAAGGGTTAGAATCCTTCACCAATGTTTTGGCGATCGTCCAAAAAAATTATGTGGAAGAGGTCGGCACGCAGAAGTTGGTCGAAGGCGCGATCAACGGCATGCTGGGCGCGCTGGACCCCCACAGCGCCTATCTGACGCCGGAGTCGTACAAAGAACTCCAAGTCGATACTGGCGGCAGTTTTGGTGGACTGGGGATTGAGATCACATTACGTGATGGTCTGCTGACAGTGGTGTCGCCTATCGAAGATACGCCGGCCTATCGCTCCGGTATTAAAGCGGGCGATCAGATCATCAAGATCGACGGGCAACTGACCAAAGACATGACCTTAGTCGAGGCCGTCAAGAAAATGCGCGGCCCCGAGGGGAGCAAGATTATCCTCTCGATCCGGCGTGAAGGGGTGCCGCGCTTCATGGATTTCTCCCTCACGCGCGAAGTCATCAAAATTCAGAGCGTAAAATCGCGCACCTTGGACAAGGGCTACGGCTATATCCGGCTCACGCAGTTCCAGGATCGTACCAGCACTGATCTGGAAAATGCGCTGACTCACTTGACGAAAGAGAACGGCAAGCTCGAAGGCTTGGTCTTAGACTTACGCAACAACCCGGGCGGCTTGCTGAGCCAGGCGGTGAAAGTGGCCGATGAGTTCCTGGACTCCGGTATGATTGTCTACACTGAGGGCCGGCTCGACAACCAGAAGCAGAAATATTTTGCTCATCCAGGTGGATATACCGATCTGCCTTTGATCGTGCTGGTCAACGGCGGGAGTGCGAGCGCTTCGGAGATCGTGGCCGGTGCTATCCAGGACCACGGCCGTGGTGTCGTCTTGGGCACGCAGACCTTTGGCAAGGGCTCAGTACAGACTATCCTGCCCTTGGAGAATGGCGCGGCGCTGCGTTTGACGACCGCTATGTATTACACTCCCAACGGGCGTTCCATTCAAGTGACTGGTATTGCCCCGGATATCATGCTGGAGAACTTAACTCCTACCCAAATAGCCGCACGAGAGCAGCGCGAGATTCGCGAGGAAAACCTCCCCGGCCACTTTGACAATAAGAAGACCCCAAAGCCGGCTCCGACCACCAGAGAAATCAGCACGACTTCTAAGGAAGGGGGGAATCCCGCTGAAGGAACTGGCAACGGGAAAGAAGGCTCCCAGGAAGCGCAAATCAAAGAGGGCGAACTGGGGAAAGATCCACAACTTGATCGCGCCCTGCAGTTGCTCAAATCGTGGCGAGTGTTCAAGACCAGTGTGGCAGCCGTAGGAAAGCCGCAAGAATAACGAGTGACCAGCGGGAAGGTGCACAGGACGCACCTTCCCGCTCGGTGCAGAAAAAACACCGACTGTTTTTCCTTCCTTCCCTTTTCACTCTTGCCCCTTTGCGCCTTTTTCCCTTTCGCTTTTCTCCCCCTTGCCCGGTCTGTTTCTCCTCTGTTACAAGTCTGTCATGGCTGCTCCCTCGTTATGGTCAACCCGTCCGGTTGCGCTATCGGTCACCGACCTCGCTACGCGAATTCAAGGCACTCTTGAAGCGGATTTCAACGAGGTCTGGGTGGCAGGAGAGGTGTCCAGCCTACGCACGCCTTCTTCGGGTCATTTATACTTCACGCTCAAAGATGAGCGCAGCCAGCTACGGGCAGTGATGTTCCGCGGCTACGCTGGCCTGTTGCGTTTTCGTCCTGAAGATGGCCTGGAAGTGGTCATCAAAGGAAGAGTGAGTCTCTATACAGCGCGGGGAGATCTCCAACTCTATGCCACCACGATGGAGCCACGCGGCCTGGGCGCCCAGCAACTCGCGTTGGAACAACTCAAATCTGCCTTAGCTGCAGAAGGACTGTTTGCTCCGGAACGGAAACGTCCGCTGCCATTTTTTCCCCGCTGTATTGGCGTGGTTACTGCTCTCGGCGGCGCGGCGATTCACGATATTTTAACCATCCTTTATGAGCGTTGCCCGTATCTACGCGTCATCATTCGTTCGACTAAGGTGCAAGGCGTGGGCGCTGGGACTGAGATTGCCGCGGCTGTGCGCGACCTCAATGATCACGGCGAGGTCGAGGTCATCATTGTTGGCCGTGGGGGCGGCTCGCGCGAAGACCTGAGCGCTTTTAATGAAGAAGTGGTGGCGCGGGCGCTTGCGACTTCGGTGGTCCCGGTCGTGGCAGCGGTCGGGCATGAGATCGACCTCAGTGTCGCTGATTTAGTGGCGGACCGACGTGCTCCGACACCCACTGCGGCGGCGGAGATGGTCGTACCCCGCTGGGAAGATCTCCGCACCCAGGTAGGAGCGGGAGAGCGGGCATTAGTTGCAGTCATGCGTCGTCTGCTCATGACCCGCCGGAACATGGTCTTGCACTTCGGCAAACGTTTGCAGAGCCCACAACGTCAGGTGGCGATACTGCGCCGAGATCTCTCTGCCACGCTCATGCACTTACAGACCGCGTTTCAGCGGCGAGAAGAGAGGGCGCGGGGGCGCTTACAGGAACTCTCGACTGCGCTGCACGGCCTGAGCCCTCTGGCGGTGCTGGGCCGTGGCTACAGCCTGACCCGCACCCTGCCGGAGGGCAAGCTCGTAACCGATGCCACAAAGCTCACACCAGGTGACCAACTCCGTGTCACTTTTGCGACCGGCGAAGCGCGGGTCCGAGTCGAAGAGGTCTCGATATAGATGCCATCTCCTCCGAAAAAATTTGAAGCCGCCCTGCGCGATCTCGAAGGAATCGTAGAGAAGCTGGAGACCGGTGATCTCTCACTGGAAGAGGCACTGATTGCCTTTGAGGAGGGAGTCTCGCTGGTGCGCTATCTCGGAGACACCCTCACCGCGGTGGAGAAACGGATTGAAGTGCTGACCCGGGACCAAGGAGGAGAATTCCAGCTGCAATCCGTAACGGAGGAGGACGAAGAAGACCAGTGAATCTGCAACGCTATTTAGAAGAACGAAGCCGACTCGTCGACCGTGCCCTAGAGCGGGTGCTCCCGCAGAACGGGACACTCCCGGGTATGCTCAATCAAGCGATGCGCTACAGCCTATTCTCCGGCGGCAAACGCATCCGTCCGATCCTCGCCTTAGCCAGTGGCGAAGCCGTAGGGGCGCCATTGGCGCGTGTATTACCTTTCGCCTGTGCTCTCGAGATGATCCATGCGTATTCGTTAATTCATGATGATCTGCCGGCAATGGACGATGATGATCTGCGCCGCGGCAAACCCACCAATCACGTGGTGTTTGGTGAGGGTATGGCAGTGCTCGCGGGCGATGGGCTGCTGACTGAAGCATTTCGGGTAATGGCTGAAGGAGCTTTACGGCACGGAGTGGACCGGACAGCGGCGCTGCGTGCCCTGCGCGAGGTGGCGATCGGCGCGGGCGCGGCCGGTATGGTAGGCGGGCAGGTGGCGGACCTGGAGGCCGAGGGCAAGAAACCAACACGGACTCGGGTCGAATATATCCATACGCGCAAGACGGCAGCTTTGCTTCGGGCGGCAGTGCGAGCAGGAGCGCTGGTCGGTGGAGCCCAGCCGAAAGAGTTCGCCCGTCTCGACCGCTATGGCACAGCTCTCGGCCTAGCCTTTCAGGTGGCTGATGACATTCTCGATGTTGAAGGCGGGACCGACAAAACCGGCAAGCGCGCTGGGCGCGATGCCGAGCTGCACAAAGTGACCTACCCGGCGGCCGTCGGAATTCTCAAGGCCAAGCGTCGTGCGCGCGAACTGCTCGACGACGCTCTGGCCGCACTGAAGCCGTTCGATCAGTCAGCCGAGCCGTTACGCCAGATCGCTCTGTTCGTCGTCGAGCGGGCGGTGTAGTCAGCCTCCCTTTTGTTCTTCGTGACAACATAGGAATAGTCCCCTCCCGGGCTGGTGAAAATTGGCGATATGGAGATAGCTATTCTCGTGCCGACTCTCACAGCTTTTGTTCCTGGGGCTTTCTCGGTCCCAGGCTCTGCCTGGGACCACAAGGGTCGGGCGGCTCTGCCGCTGCAAGGGCAGCCGTAGGCAGGCAGAGCCTGCCATACAGGGCATACCCGGGCGGAGCCCGGGCACGAGATTAGCAGTCCAGGCGCAGCCACGGTCTGGGCGCAGGGAACAAAAGCAGGATCTCTTGCCATTATCAGCCTCAGCGAATTTTCATCACTCCAGCCCCCTCCCGGGCCGCCTCGTGCTGAGACGGTTCCGTAGAATATCATGATCAGTCTTCCAGAGGACTGTAGACAGCTAGTGAAGAAACGCTAGACTCTATCCGATGTTCTGTGTTGAGGCAGTGGTTGCCGTAAGGCTGGGAAGGAGAGGAAGGGATGCGAGTGTCAGATTTCCTCACTGTTTGTAGGCTTGATGGTCGCACTCGGGCGGCCTGGCAAACCCAACTAACAGCGGCTAAGCAGACCCCCGGCCTGATGCCACTCCTGCTCCGGCGGCGACAGGAGCTGTTGCCCCGTTTCGCCGCTGCTTATCGGCAGTTACGGGCTCTGCCCCGGCGCGTGCGCCGACGCATGCAACGGCACTGGCATCAGTCACTGGCAGGACTCGCCTTAGGGCTCGCCCTCGGACAGGGAGTCGTCTTAGCGGACACCATCAATGTCGATGGCGCCACCTGTAGCCTGAGCAATGCCATTGTGACCGCTAACACCGATGTTAACACCGGAGGGTGTGTACAACTCCCTTCCGCTACAGCGGGGGCGGACACCCTCGTGTTACAGCCAAGCAGCGTGCATACGCTCATCGCAGCAAACAATGGCACGTTTGGGGCCACCGGCTTACCCGTGATCAGCAGTGAGATCACGATTGAGGGACACGGGAGTACGATTCGCCGCGACAGTGAGGCAGTGAACTTTCGCATTCTGGCGGTCAACGTCACCGGCAATCTGACGCTCAAGGACACTACGATCAGCGGAGGAGTAGCCAGTGGAAGTTTTCCGGCAGATGAAGGAGGTGGGATCTTCAATGACGCAGGCACGGTGGTCCTGGAGGGGAGCACGCTCTCGGGTAACACGGCCTCCTATAGTGGTGGGGGTATGTCCAATATTACTTCTTCATCCGGGGTGAGCACAGTCATGCTGATTAACAGCACGCTCTCGGGCAATGTGGCCTACTATGGCTATGGGGGGGCGTATCCAACAGGGCTGTCTCCGATGGAGCAAGCGTCCAGGTGGCGATCACCAGTAGCACGTTCTCAGGCAATGTAGCCTACTCCTATGGGGGGGCGTGTCCAACAGGGCTGTCTATGACGGAGCAAGCGTCCAGGTGACGATCACCAGTGGCACACTCTCGGGTAATTCGGCCATCTTTGGTGGGGGCGTGGCCAACGTTTTTCACTACGGGGCAAACGCCGCGCTGACGATCATCAACAGCACCGTCTCAGACAATAAAGGCGGAGGCGTGAGCACCGTTGCTAGCTACTCTGGGGCGAGCACGGTGACGATCACCAACAGCACGTTCTCACGCAATTCGGCTGACTCGGGTGGAGGTGTTTCCAATCTTGCTGTCTTCGGCGAGTCGACTGCGATCTTGACGCTCACCAATAGTACGCTCTCAGGCAATTCGGCCATCTTTGCTGGGGGTATATACAACTGGACTGGCCCCGGCAAGTCGAGCGCGGTCCTGACGCTGGCCCATAGTCTGGTCTCGGGCAATACCGCCACTTGGGCCACAGCGGCCTGACCACTGCCCAAGCCTTCTCCGACTTCACTCCCGGGGCGACTGATATCACCGCTACTGCTGATGGCACGACGCCCACGGCCCTCAGTGCTCTCTTACAAACAACACTGGCGAAAAACGGCGGACGGACCAAGACTCATAACCTGGTGCCCGGCAGTCCCGCTATTGATGCCAGCCCGGCTGATGGCGACTGCCAGCCTACCGACCAGCGGGGCGTTCCGCGCCCGTTAGGTGTGGCCTGTGACATCGGCGCGGTGGAATTCTTCCCGAGCACGCTCATACTGGCTACGTCGTGTGGGACTAAGACCCCCACCACCGGCTGTAAGGTCAACGGCGTGCCCAATCAACCCTGTATTGGCACCCCCGGTGATGATGTCATTATTGGCACCACGGGTAATGATATCATCTTTGGTCTAGGTGGCGATGATATTATCAAAGGCGGGGAAGGCGCTGACTGTCTCGATGGCGGGCCGGGGAATGATCGGCTGGAAGGGCAAGACGGCGATGATAGGCTCTTTGGCCGCAGCGGCGATGATCAAGTCCGAGGCGGCACGGGAGATGATCTCATCGTGACGGGCCAGGGTAAGGACAGCGTACAAGGAGATGAAGGGAATGACTTGATCTATGACAGCGGAGGAAAGAATACCCTGAAAGGAGGGGAGGGGGATGATGTGATTCTGGCGCCGGGGGCTACGGGGACGATCGACGGAGGCAGTGGGACGGATGTGTGTGGCGGGGGCCCGTCCCAGGTGAACTGTCCGTAGGAACCTGGTAGGCCCGCAGAGGAATCCGGGAGAAAAATCCTGCATGGCGTTGCGCTTCATGCAGGCTATACACGCTTGTTGGGCAACGCCGCGCTTTTGCCTAGCCTACTCACTCTTTGAACGCTCCTTCCCATTCACTTCCAGCACGAGCTGTACCCCCTGTTGAGGCGACTGTGGTTGAAGCGGTCGTGCTGCAGAACGAGAGCTGGCCGGTGCCCCCACGGTTCTGAGCCTCGGCCTGAAAAGGACACCCAGTACACTTCTCCTTGGCCTATTACCATTCCTCTTTGGTCCATGTGCTCATCCACAAAAACTCGTCGGCTGTGCGCTTTTGTTCCACCATGATGGTTTCATCGGCAAACAGCGCGTCGATCCGCGCCATGATATCTCGATCCCGCTTGACTTGCGTTACCTGGGAAAGGATTGTAACGATGACGCGACTGCGTGACTCACCTCGGCGTGCGGCGAGCCGGTCCACCGTTTTCAGCACTGGCTCGGGTAAGGAAATGGCAACTTTCTTCATCGGCATATCTTCGTCCTCCTAGCTTTTCTCCGAAGATGAGTCCTCTGGGCGGAGAGACCCCTGTTCGGTATTCCTTGATGTTCATACCATCCCTGTGGTTTCTCCTGCAATTGGGGACACAGAGAGCGAAGTAGCTTGAGCGTAGCTTGCGAAGCCCAATGCTGGTGGCTTGTCCACCTGTGTAGCAGGGCCTTAAGCTGCTTCACCTGGCCCTTTCGGCGAGGCTGGGTAATCCCGATAGGCGATACATTTCCCAACCCTTCCAGTCTTTGCTGGAGGATTCTCAACTCTGCCACTTCCTCCTTTTTTCTTTTCCCTGTACCCTGTTCCTGGTCATCGGTAACGTCATGGTCATGTCCGAACGAGAGAAACGCCAACGCCTCGACGTCTTACTGACCGAGCGTGGTCTGACCGAGAGCCGCGAGCAGGCCAGGCGGCTGATTATGGCTGGTGCGGTGGTGGTGAACGAGCAACGAGTAGATAAGCCTGGCTCTCTGGTCGATACCAGTGCGCCACTGCGTATCAAGGCTGAAGCGCGCTCCCGTTACGTCAGCCGCGGTGGAGACAAGCTGGAAGCGGCGCTGCGCGCCTTTGCGCTCGATGTGACGCACGTCATTGCGCTTGATGTGGGAGCTTCGACCGGTGGGTTTACGGACTGTCTCTTGCAGCACGGGGAGGATAAAGTCTTTGCGGTCGATGTCGGCTATGGCCAACTGGCGTGGCCGTTACGCCAAGACCCGCGGGTGGTGAACTTAGAGCGGTGTAATATCCGCACCTTGACCCCTGACCTGTTGCCTGAGACTCCCACCTTGGCCGTGATCGATGCCGCGTTTATCTCTTTGACTCTGGTCGTGCCCAAAGTATTGAGCTTGCTCGCCCCACAAGGTACGGTAGTGGCGCTGATCAAGCCGCAATTCGAGGTCGGTAAAGGAAAAGTGGGCAAAGGCGGAGTCGTGCGTGATCCGGCCCTTCATGCCGAAGTCGTGGAACGTTTGTGTACTCAGGCTGGAGAGTGGAAGGTCGAAGTCAGGGGAGTGATAGCGTCTCCCCTTCTTGGCCCTAAAGGCAACAAGGAGTTTTTCTTCTATTTGCAAAAACGCTAGACTGAGACCGTCTGCTCCTCTCCCCGTGAGAGCGTAAGACAGAGCGCTTCGCTTTGAGAAAAGGAAAACGCGGATGCTTGGCAAATCTCATCGTCTGATGGCAGCTGCAGGTGCGGTGTTCTTGGGTGCCTCTCCTCTGTGCGTTGCGGCCGCAGCTCTCGGCGCGACCTTGCCTGATCGGATCGAAGTGGTCGGCCTGCCCCATCGGGGGATCTCGCATTGGCCGTGGCCGTGGGCGGTGGCGGTATGGTCCATACAAACCCAACAGACACCGTGGAGCACCCTGGTTGCCTGGTGGCTGGCGGGTGCGCTGTTTCACATCGGCGCCGATCTATTTACGATCGGTGGCATCCCGCTTATCCTGCCCAATTGGCGTATCCGTTTCGGGCTCTTGCGCACAGGAGGCGTCGGTGAATATGTCGTAGTAGCACTTACAGTGATTGCCGCACTGATGCAGGTGTTCCACTTGCAGATAGTGCGAGCGGGAGGCTCGTGAATAAGGAAGAAATGATGAATGATGAATGATGAATTAAAGAAGGATGTCTTTGTCTGCCGTTCAGCGTTCATCATTCCGCGTTCAGCGTTTTTTCCCATGCTGGCAACTAACAACTGACAACTGATAACTTTCTTATGACCCTCACCGAACGACTCCATCAGGCTGCGGCGCCGATCTGGCAGAAAACCTTGACGCATCCCTTTGTCACTGGCCTTGGTGACGGCACCTTGCCCTTAGAGAATTTCCGCTTCTACATGTGCCAGGATTATGTGTTTCTCATTGAGTACAGCCGACTCCTGGCTTTAGCCACTGCCAAAGCTCCCGATCTCGACACCATGGGGCGCTTTGCTAATCTGCTTGACGCTACACTCAACCGCGAGATGGCGTTGCACCGCGAGTTTGCTGCGCAATGCGGGATCAGTGCCGCGGCCCTCGCGGCGACCCAGGCTGCGCCTACCGCTCGTGCCTACACTGATCACCTGGTTCGAGTTGCGGCCCTGGGGAATCTTGCCGAGACCGTCGCCGCGCTTCTGCCATGCCAGTGGGGATACTGTGAGATTGGCCAGACCCTGGCCCGCCGTAGTAAACCCGTGACCGTGCCCTTCTATGTGCAGTGGATCGATATGTATGCGTCGCCGGAGTTTGCTGCCCTGGCAGCCTGGCTGCGAGAACTGCTCGATGCACTTGCCGACACGGCAGATGCGAAGCGGTTAACTGAAATTTTCTGTGCCAGCGCGCGCTATGAGTATCTCTTCTGGGAGATGGCCTACCGTCTGGAAAGCTGGGCAGTATAAGGTTAACGATTTCGCTTCGTTGCTGGTTTCGGTAGAACAGCGTCTGTCGAGGTGGTTACGTCTGGGTTGCGGATGGTTGTGTGTTCGGACGTATCGAGCCTATCGACCGCTGCCTTATTGCCCCCCGGTACGAGATGCCCGTAGGTGTCCACCGTGATCTGAATGGAGTGGTGGCCGAGTTGTTCCTTGACATAGTGGGAGGATTGCATGAAAAAAGAGCGTACGCGGACACTTACGCGAACCGTGACACTCTCTGACCGTACGTGTCCGATATGCAGAAAGAGGTTTGAGGGGTGGGGAAAGCAACAGTTCTGTTCTAAGCTTTGTTCAAATAAAGCCGCCTATGCACGGCACGCTGAAGCCTACCGCGCGCATCGTCGCGAGAAGTACCACGCCGAGAAGAAAGTCGCGGCCGGAAAGAAGTAGAAAGTCAGCCAAGCCCACTATGGCCGGCATACCGTGGCCCCTCTGGAAGATCAGTAAAGGAGATCTATGGCGAAGAACCTCACCAATGTTCACGGTAAATTAGACAAGATCCTCCAGCGTATGAGCAAGCTCGATGAACAAACACTGTCCAGTCAGCGCCGGTCAGAAGCGCAACTACGCCTCATGACGCAAATGCTGGGGGAACTCTCGCGCATGGCGAGAGACTCACAACAGACCTTGCTGCGAGTAGCGGAAATTCAGGCGGATGTTGCCGTGATGGCCAACGAAGCGCGAAGGGAAGCCAAAGAGTCAAATGAGCGCATCGCTGAGGTCTTGGCGGGAGCCCGTAAGCACTAAACCGCGTATGAAGACAGGGCTTGCGTGACAGGGATTTCCCGTTACTCATTCAGGGGGCCTAGCTTTGGCCAGCGAACAGGCGGTGCTCTCCTGCCCGCCGTGGCCCCCTTTCCCACATAGCAGGAGCAGCCTGACAGGAGACGGGGAGTGAAACAAAAGCCGAATGAGCCTGTATGTGCCTCTCTTCCCAAGGATAAGGAGATTCACTCCTCGATCCTCTCGGGCAAAAGATGAGCCGGCTATCCTTGCGCTGGTAAAAGGAATTCTCAAGAACAACTGTCACCACTAGAAAGGCTCTTTTTTCGTGCAGATATTCAATTCAGCGTTTTTTCGCGTGTCTGCGCTATAACGCGTGACATGAAACATGAGGTCACAGGCTGTCACTCTGGTCCCTTTGCCGATATGGCCCATCAGGTGCGGGAGAACCGGAGCGAGCGGGCAGCCGCAGATTGGTGCCGGGAACAAGAAGCCGTGGAGGCGCTCCGCCCTCTGAGTCAAGATCTCAAAGCCCTAGTAGCGCGCGTCCAGAAGATTCCTGGGTGCCGGCAGTGCGGCAAGAAAGGCGATACGATCCAGTATTTGCGAGATTTCCGCGGCCTCTCTTTCCGTGAGGCCGCTCGGCTGGTGGGGAAGCAACTCGGTTCCTACCAGCCCAGGCCAGCTACCAACACACTCTGGCGTTACCTGGAAGAACAATACGAGGGACTGCGGGAAGATCTCACCATGGTGCAATGGGCGTCACTGGCCATTTCCAAGCACGCTGACTGGTATTCCTAGTTGATGAGTGGGGCGGCAAACGAATGACCGACCAAGGTGAACAGCGCTTGTGCCAATGAGACTGCGGCAATCTTGATGGTTATTCCGTACTCTGCTGGCGAGCGTCGGTCGAGCAGATAAAGGGCAGATAGCGGCTGAGGGAAAGTGCAAAATGTCCCCCAACCAGCCGGGCCGATCGGCACTCGGCGCTTGGTAAAATTTGGGTGCACGAGTTCCAGGGCTTGATAGTCGCCGACAAAGTGCTGGGCTTGTTCCGGCCACATACGCATCTGTGGATATCCTGGGTAGGCAAGAAAACGCCCGCCGTCGGCAGCTACCGGCAGCATGTCGTCGGACAGGAGGGAGTGGCCCGCCACCATCAATGCAGCGGCTAGCGCACTCTTCCCACCTTGGCTGAGGGCGACAAAGGCTACAGCACCCGCTGAAGTCATCACAGCAGAGGCATGAAGCATCGCCACGCCTTTCATTCCAGTAGGCCAGC
>JACQEL010000653.1 GCA_016200595.1 Deltaproteobacteria bacterium | reverse complement strand
TGCAACAGACCACTAGCCTCTCCTCCGTTGCCACCAGGCAACCCCGCCAGCGGCCAGAAATGCAAGTGACGGGATCATCGCTGTGGAGAACAGCAACCAGCTTTGCCTGACCGTGAGCGGGGCATAGGCGTAACGCGTTGCGGTTGGCAGTTCGTGGGCGCGAGGTTCCGCTACCCAGTGCAGCATATGGGCGAATGCGAGGCGGTTCCCTTCGCGCCGGAAAAGGGCCCCTTCCAGGAAATCGGCATCCCCGACGACCATGAGCCGTCCTCCGTGCTCACCAGCAGTTTCTACCGCGGTTCCGACAGGAATCAAGCCTTGGGTGGCGGAGCGGTACCCGAGAAACACCCCACCACGTCGGTCTTTTCTCTTAGGGACATAATCTATCCGCCGCGCGCCATAGAACACGGCAGTAAACCGTTCTGGTTCGCGCGACGAAAGCCCGACCTCGACAACCGGCACGGTCTGACGATCACGCAGATAGAGCCGAGCGGAGCCGCGCGGGATGATTTCGCTGCCGGCGAAGATCTCATAACCGCTCAACAGCTCTTCGATATGTGGTAAAGGTAAGGGGTCGAGTAAAAATAGCGCACTGCCGCCGGCGGCCAGGAAGTGCGCAGTTGCAGTCACTGCGGTGGGTCCGAAGTCATGGGTGGGGCCATACACGAAGAGGAAGCGACAGTCCGGTGGCACCCCTCCTTCGTGTTGCAGCACCACTTCTTGCCACTGATACCCCAGTCTTTCCAAGAGATCCCCGACGGAGGTCGGTTCATCATCTTCTGCAGGCCGTTCAGTTGTCACTGCATGTTCTCCATGTCCGGTGGAGAGACAGACCAGACGCGGCCGTGGATCGGTGACATTGGTGACGGCCTGGACCAGGAGTCGCTCTTCGGCGGGGTAGACAACCTCCCAACGTCTGTTCGCTTCAACCACTACCGTTCCATAGGTTCGCACGCCATAGGTCCGCGCCAAGGTGGGTTCACGATCCAGATCCACCAATTGCACCTGAATGAGAGGGGACGCGCGGCTGCATTTCTCGGCCAGGTAGGCAGTCTCGCGATAGCGACCAGGTTCGTAGAACATAAGAATACGCACCGGAACTTGCACAGCCGCCAACTCCTGGACCGTTTCCGGCGTCAAGAGTGACTCCTGCTCTTGCACCAGTTCCCAGGTGTGATTGTGCCGCACCCCCCAGTCCTCTATCCCAACACCGATCATCAAGAGCAATACCAGACGCAAAACTCTCCCTCCTCGGCCTTGCCGCCAACACCAGCGCAGACCCTCGACAGAAAACAGCCCGAACAGGAGGGTCACCATGAGAAAATACATGACGTCCCGACTCTGCACGGTTCCGCGGGTAAAATCGTAAAAGCGATCAAACAGAGAGAGGCGCTGCAGGACGGCCAGCAGTCCAGGACCAGCCGCCGCTTCGTTCCAGGCAAGAAACCAGGAGAAGAATAGCACCCCGAATGCCGCCAGCGCAGCCGAGGACTGTTGGGTAGCGAGTGCCGAGCAAAACATCCCGCAGCTCAGACAGGCCAGCCCCAGTAACACTGCTCCCAGATA
The DNA here is from genome assembly GCA_016200595.1 of Deltaproteobacteria bacterium. GTDB lineage: Bacteria > Desulfobacterota > Binatia > Bin18 > Bin18 > JACQEL01. Next base: position 2,359 of record JACQEL010000653.1, on the reverse strand, counting down.
GGTCGCCACCAAGGGCCAGGGATCAACTGGCCACAGCTGAGACAGGACGAACGGATAGAGCACCGTCACCGCTAAGAGTGGCGTGAAGAGGAGCACCAGGGAAAGGAACTTGCCGCTGACCAGTTCGACCTCAGTGAGCGGATAGGTCAACAGCATCTCCATCGTACCCAGGCGCCGTTCTTCGGCAAACAACCGCGCCGCGAGCACAGGAGTCACCAGTAACACGCAGAGTCGCAGGTCCTCGAAAAACCGCTGCCACAACCCCTGCGTGAGGCCTATCTTGTCCTGATTGAGCAGGTCGAAGTACAGGGCATCAGTATAAAAGAAGTACCCGGCGAGGCCGAGGAAGACCGCGCCGAGTACATAGAGGAGAGGAGAACGCGTGAGCGTGCGAACTTCTTTGCGGAAAACCGCTCGGATATTGCGGAATGCGGATTGTAGATTGCGGATTATAAATTCGTCTTTTTTAGATTCCGCATTCCGCATTCCGCAATTCTTCAGATTCCTACCTTAATTGAGGTATACAGATAGTCGTTGTATTTATTCGACCCGAGCGCTCCATCAGCGCGGCCAAAGAAGGCATCAAATCCGACGATAAGCTCAACATAATCGTTCCAGTCATACTTGAACTGGACATGCTCCCAGAAGTCATTAAAGTGCGGTTCCGCGGCGATGAAATTCTCCCAGTGCAAAGTTTGGTCACCTAGCAGATCCTTGCTGACATAAGAAGTGACAAAGGTCTTGACGGCATTGCGCAGACCATTTGTCACCCTGAAGGTCTCGAATGAGAAGTTATTTGCCCCACTGTCGATATAGGCGTTGCCCCAGCGGTTAGGGTTGATGATCCAATCTTGCCACAGTTGGAAACTGATAAACCAGGGCGCGAGTCCGAACCCCAGCCGTTGCAGCCACGGGCTTTGCAGCCACCGCGGGTCTGGGACGAATTTGTCGAGCCCCCACATAGTTTGGAAGTGGTTCTTCTGCACGACATCCGTGGTTGGAAGGTAAAACATATCGTCGAGGTACAACGCCGACTCGTTGCGCAGCACGACTTTTTCGATGCCGAAGAAATTACTGAATTGATAATCCAACGCGGCGCCGATGATATGGATGCGCGCCGCAGTGCGGATGTCCGAAGTCGCACGTGCCGCACACCCTCGCCCTTGACAGCGATGCCCGTCAACTCCAGGGAAATCGACCAGAAACCACGGATATTTGTACAGATAGGCCAAACTATAGGTGAGTCCTTCGTACGACGAATCAAACCGAACACCGACGGCGCTATTCGCCAGAGTATTCGCCGGCTTCTTGCGGATGAAGGGGAACCCTTCAGTGACACCCCCCTGCTTAAAGAGTTGATCAACCGCGCCCAGGACCTGATTGGTCAGACACGTGCCTGGTGCGGTCCAATCGTGCCGACAGCCTTCTGAGGGCGAGTTGCCAGGAAACTCGGCGAACTGCGGATCTGGCAACCATAGGAGTTGCACCGCGCCGACCGTGCCAAAGCGGTAGTTGAGATTGATCATCCACTGGGGGATGCGGAAGTCCTGCTCTTCAAACTTAAACGGCTGGCGAAAGTTAATCGGGGTCACCTGATCGAGCAAATAGAACCCATCGGATTTTCCCCAGGCGATGAGTTGGCGACCAAGCCGCACGAAGAACTGATCAAAGTTCAAGTCGACGTAGGCCTCACGGATGAGGGGATCGCTGCGGGCATCGTTGCCTAAGTCAAAATTGTTGCCCCAGCGGTTGCGCAGCAGACGACCGTTTCTCCCAGTACTCGACCCACCGATCATGTCAAAGATGCTATCGTAAAAAGGCCGGAACCAGGTATAGAAAGAGATGTGGTCATTAAATTTGTAGGTCACCTGTAAATTGAATTCATTTCGCTGATTCAAGACGCTCCACGAAGGCGACCCGCGACTCGGAGAGCCGACGACGTCCGGTGGAAACTCGCGCGGAATTTGAAATGGACGTTTGCCATTGGTCTTCATCAACATTTCGCTATAGAACCAGGTATTGATGTGCAGATTCTCGGTAGGATCACGCATGAAAGTGGCATAATCACGCATCGCTTGCGCATCGACGAATGGCATGAGGCTATAAGACCCCTGTGGCGGTCCGAAGCAAATACCGAGGTTAGGCATTACCAGGATTATCGCCCCTAGCACGAGTGCTAATCTCCAACCATACCCCTTTCCTTGCACCATTGTCGTTCCTCCCCTCATCCTAACTCTTTCCCTGACGGGAAGAGAGAAATAAACAAGTAAGCGTTCAGCTATTAGCTCTCAGCAGTCAGCCAGACCAAGGAATCCAAGAGAGTAGGGGCGAAGCATTTGCGTGTCAGGCTCCCTACGGC
>JACQEL010000652.1 GCA_016200595.1 Deltaproteobacteria bacterium | reverse complement strand
CCTCGATGTCGGCTCGTCACATCCTGGGGCTGGAGCAGGTCCCAAGGGTTCGGCTGTTCGCCGATTAAAGTGGCACGCGAGCTGGGTTCAGAACGTCGTGAGACAGTTCGGTCCCTATCCGCCGCGGGCGTAGGATTCTTGAGGGGAGCTGACCCTAGTACGAGAGGACCGGGTTGGACGCATCTCTAGTGTACCGGTTGTTCCGCCAGGAGCATTGCCGGGTAGCTACGTGCGGCCGGGATAACCGCTGAAAGCATATAAGCGGGAAACCCTCCCCGAGATAAGGAATCCCAGGTGGTAACACCTCTAAAGGCCCCTTGTAGACCACGAGGTTGATAGGTCGGCAGTAAAAGCACGGTAACGTGCTGAGCTCACCGATACTAATTGGCCGTGCGGCTTTCCCACTCCACTTTCGTGTGAGCCGCCACTTGCATACATCTGTATAAGACTACAGTCAAAGAGAATCGAAAAAACTCTTCCTCACCACGCTTGAAAACAAAGCACTTCTAGTGCTTTGTTTCTATTTTCTTCCCGTAGGTGACCTCTCCTTTATCCACTCGCAAAGAAAAGCCACAGTCTGGATTCGTGCAAACCCAGGCTTTGAAGAGTACCGAAGCCCCTTCTTGTCCATAATCAGATAGTGGAATCAATACCCCGGCATTGCACTTCTGACATTTTGGGAAACTCGGAAGATCCATCACCCCACTCCTTTCAAAGAAGGCTCACACCTCATCTGGCTTTGTTCGCAGTCAGACGAAAAGCCAGATGAGGCTTGCTGCTCATTTCTTTTGCAGGCCTTCGTTAAACACCCCACTCCTGTACCCTGCTAAGTCTAACATGACGGAAGCGAAGCCTAGCTTCTTCAATTCCTCACTAATAGTCTGTATCGTTCCCGCAGAAGATATCTTACTGAGATCTCCCTCCCGAATTTCGATCCGCGCGCTTTTTCCGTGATGGCGGACTCGCAATTCCCTCAATCCCAGCGCGCGCAGCACTGATTCCCCCTGCGCAATCTGCGCTAACATGCCGGCGGTGATCGGAGTCCCATAGGGCACTCGCGAAGAGAGACATGGGGACGCCGGCTTGTCCCAGGTCATCAGCTCCAGTACTCTACTGCCGTGGCGGATCTCGGCTTTGTTGAACTGCGCTTCGACCAGAGGATGGATAACGCCATATTCTTCTGCCGCCCGCAAACCTGGCCGATAATCTTGCAGATCGTCGAGGTTCACCCCGTCAACAATTGAACGGAGAGATAAACGATCCGCCTCTCGACGGCAAATTTCGTACAGAGAATTCTTACAAAAGTAGCACCGATTGGTCGGATTGGCCGCGTATTCAGGAATGGCCAACTCGTTATGCTGAATCGTCAGGAAGCGGACGTTGCGCGCCTGAGCGAGGGAATTTGCTTGGGATATGTCTTCTGGAGGGGTAGAAGAGGAAAGAGTCATCAAGGCGACCACCTGGTCGCGTAGTACCTCAGCTGCTACCGCAAGTAAGAAACTTGAGTCTACTCCTCCAGAGAAGGCGACCAATGTCGGCCCCATTTGTTTGAGGATGACTTTGAGATGAGCGAGTTTGTTCTCAACTGAGAGGGTGGTGAGAGCCATGTTCTCTTGCCTACTTAAATGCCTTCTGCTTGGAAAAGGTCAGTTGTGAGGTAGCGTTCCCCGGTATCGCAAAAGATGGCCAGAATGGATTTTCCTTTTCCCAACCGGCGGGCAACTTGCAACGCCGCTGCACATACCGCCCCTGAAGAGACCCCGACCAGGATGCCTTCCTCACCGGCAAGTCGCCGGGTGTAAAGAGTGGCTTCCTCATCAGTGACCGTAATCACCTCATCATACACTGTGGTGTTGAGGACTGTCGGGACAAAACCAGCGCCAATTCCTTGTATATTATGGTACCCGGCCTCTCCTCCAGAAAGAATTGGAGAGGATGCGGGTTCGACGGCGAAGATTTGTAGGTCGGGGAAATTTTCCCTCAGGACTTCTCCAACTCCAGTGATGGTTCCCCCAGTGCCCACTCCAGCCACGAGGGCGTCTACCGACGGCATCTGTTGGAGTATTTCACTAGCCGTGGTTAAACGGTGTGCCGCAGGATTCGCCGGATTGCTAAACTGCTGGGGCATGAAATACTCAGGGTGGTCAGCGAGAATTTCCTCGGCTTTCTGTATGGCTGCGTGCATCCCTTTCGAGTCCGGGGTGAGCATGAGCGTAGCACCATAGGCTGCGAGGAGACTACGACGCTCTTCGCTCATGGTATCTGGCATGGTTAAGATCAGATGATACCCTTTGACCGCTGCCACCACAGCGAGGCCGATTCCCGTGTTCCCACTCGTTGGTTCGACCACTGTATCTCCAGGGCGAAGTCTGCCGGCCTCTTCTGCCGCCGTGATCATACTGAGGCAGATCCGATCTTTTACACTGCCTCCTGGATTGAGGGATTCCAGTTTGGCCCAAACCTCTGCGTCCCGGGAGGAATGCGGTAGCTTGTGTAATTGCACGATTGGTGTGGCACCAATGAGTTCGAGTAGTGAATGAGCGACTTGACACGGGACTGGCATAACCAATTGTGGGTCATTAATACAGCATTGACAAATAAGGACTTATGGTATCGATGCAAGACGGGAAAGTCAATCGAAATGGACAATCGCATCCCCTGGTGCTGTTTCCCGGAAGCCTGGGCGATTTTCTTTGCTTCCTACCGGCACTACAGGAAATTGCCGACTCGACAGCTGATGGTGTAGTCCAAGTCGGAGCTCGAGGAGAGCTATTGGGAATGATAGAGCGATTCCCTTTCGTCCAGCGGGTGCTTTCCCTTGATAGCGGAATCTTTGCCCAGCTCTTCTCCCGGCCTGGAACCAGTAAAAGAGCCGAAGGCTTGCTCTTCCCTTTGCCTGTCTCCGAGGTTTTTTCATGGTTCGGGCATGCCTATCCTGAAGTAAAAGCAAATCTTGATATGATCACTCCTGGACGAGTTCAGTCCTTTGCCTTTTTTGCTGGTCAAGAAGATTGTCATGCTAGTGCATATTATCTAGGCTGCGTCGGCGCTGAGGCATTGCGCGGACCTTCTCTTCTTCTTGAAGATAAGGAAAGGCAGTGGCTTGACCGGTACTGGCAACTGCAGAACTGGCCGCCCTCTTCCAGGGTGCTGGTAGTTCATCCTGGCAGCGGCGGACAAAAGAAGCGTTGGAGAGCTGAAGGGTTCGTGGAAGTCGGTCAGTGGTGGCAAAAAAAGAAAAAGGGTAAAGTCTTGCTTGTGCTCGGTCCGGCGGAAGAACAGGAAACGGAACACTGGCGGCAAACCGGGGGTACAATAGAAAGCCGTCTATCCCTTGCCCAAGTAGCTGCGCTCTTAAGTCGCGCGGATTTGTATGTCGGCAACGATTCGGGCATTAGTCACCTGGCAGGCGCAGTCGGTGCACGAGGGGTAGTCTTGTTTGGGCCGACTCGTCCGCAGCAGTGGAGACCCCTGGGTGGCTCATTGTCGGTCATTCATAATGTCCAGTATCGAACGGCTCTGCCGCATGTCGCCGGTATCTCTTTCGCAGAAATCTCGTGTGAAGAGGTGCTGACATGTCTCGCACGATTGTGAAGACCCTCCCGCCTTGTTAAAGGAACCCTCAAGGAAATATATTGAGAGAGAAAAAGTCCAGATCGTTGATCTGAATATTTATTTTCCGGAGGCTTTGGCTTATGGCAACAGAAGAGAAGGAAAATGAGCGCGGTTTTCGCGTGCAAGACCGCCGACGGTTCACCTCAACCCCTGACGACCTCGACTCTGGCCAGTCGCCGGAGCAATCGGCAGAGCATACTCGGCCAGAAGAACCAGCCTCGCCGCCTCACCCGGAGCCGCGGCATTCGGCTTCCTCGGCGCACCATGCGGAGATTTCTTTTTCCAGTTTTCTCTTAGGGTTAAGCACGCAAGCGCTGATGTACATGGGAGAGATTCCGCCTGTCCCTGGGCAAGCGCCGCAACAAGATCTCTCCGCAGCTCAGCAAATGATCGACGTGCTCGCGCTCCTCAAGCAGAAAACCGTGGGGAATCTTGACTCTGCTGAAGAGGCGATCCTGGAAAATGCTCTCTTTGACCTGCGCATGCGCTATGTTGAGCTAGCCAAAAAAGAGCGCGATCCCTCTCAGAGGAAAGACTAACACATGAGCGGCATTTCTCCTCTCTCAGCAGGGGGTGTTCGCCCTCTTGCTGTTAACGGTCTTTTGGCAGGTACATTATTCCTGGCGTGGAGCCAGTTGTTACTGGCCGAGGAAAATAGCCGTGAAAGACAAAAGCATGAGACCACGCTCTCGTCCTCACCAGCAGGAGCGGTGCTGCCACACACCTTGCCTGACTTTATCGAGCTAGCGGAACGATTGAGCGCGGCAGTTGTCAATATTTCCATTTATTCTTCGTCAACGCCAGCAAAAGGGTCTCGGTCGTCTCGCGGTTCCCAGAGTCACCAGGATGATCCCTTCCGTGATTTCTGGGAACCTTTTGAGCACTTTTTTAGCCCCTTTCCGCCCCATAGTTTTCAGCAAAAGAGTCTCGGCTCAGGGATCATCCTGGATCAGCAAGGATACATCCTCACCAATGACCATGTCATTGAAAATGCGGCAGAGATTTGGGTCACCTTGACCAATGAAAAAGAATATCGCGGCACCCTGGTTGGCGCTGATGCGAAGACTGACTTGGCGCTGATAAAGATTGATGGGCCGGAGTCTCTCACCACTATTGTGCTTGGCGACTCCGATCATTTGCGCGTTGGCGAGTGGGTCATGGCCATTGGCAACCCGTTTGGATTGGATCACACCGTGACTGCAGGGATTGTGAGCGCCACCGGACGGCATATTGGGCACGGGTCATACGATCAATTTATCCAGACCGACGCCTCGATTAATCCCGGCAATTCTGGTGGTCCCCTGATTAATTTGCAGGGCGAAATAGTCGGCATAAACACGGCTATCTATAGCCGCACCGGTGGCAATGTCGGCATTGGTTTTGCCATCCCGGTCAACGTGGCCAAAGAGCTTGTGCCTCAACTCAAAGCCAAAGGAAAAATCACGCGCGGCTGGATTGGCGTCATGATTCAGAAGGTGACGCCGGAGATCGCCACCTCCTTAGGGCTTCCCGTGGCAAAGGGGGCCCGAATAGCCGAAGTAATTCGTGGTGGCCCTGCCCAAGAGGCTGGTCTCAAAGCTGGAGATGTGATTGTGTCTTTTAACGACAGGTGCTTGGCGATTCGGCAGAACTGCCTCTCTTGGTGGCACGTCTGCCAATCGGCGGAACCGCAACCGTCGAAATTGTCCGAGAGAATAAAGCACATCAGACAGTCAAACTGCGGATTGCTGAACCACCGGAAGAGCAGCCAACTTTTGCGGCTACCCGAGTGCCTGAGCAGTTCGGACTGACTGTACAAGAGCTTTCTGCACCGCTGCGTGATGATCTGGGGCTCAACGGAGACCTCGCCGGAGTCATGGTCTCGGAGGTTGAGTCGGGCAGCGTCGCTGAGGAAGCTGGCGTGCAACAGAAAGATGTGATTCTCGAAGTCAATCGCTGGAAAGTGCACGATGTTTCCTCCTATCGTGGGGCTTTGCAGAGAACGGAGAAGGGGAAGGGAGCGTTGCTGCTCATTCGCCGGGGTGAAAACACCTTCTTCCTGACCCTCAAAGCTGCAGGATAAGGGGAGAGTGACCATTCCTCCGCGAGCGGCCTCGGGTAGCTTCTGCTGCCTGAGATATATCCTGATGATCGTCTAGCTAGGAAGTATTCCTCATACATGAAAGACTGAAAACAATGCGCCGGCTACTGTGGCTAATTTTGCTGGCTGCCTTTCCTATCCTGCTCATAGTGACGGGAGTTTTAGGCTGGCAGTTCTACGGCGAACTCGAACGTGAGGTCGTGGCGCGCTTCTCTGGGCATCAATGGGAAGTGCCGTCAAAGGTCTACGCTGAGGCGACCTTGCTCTATCCTGGGGTAAACATTGCCGAAATAAATCTCTTCGATCAGCTTGCTCATCTCGATTACCGTCCAGTGCCTGGAGTCGTGCAGTCGAGCGGCGAGTACCACT
>JACQEL010000651.1 GCA_016200595.1 Deltaproteobacteria bacterium | reverse complement strand
CGCCGCCCATCGACTCCGCTTTGCCAAGTATGGAAAGCGGGTGCTGGCTTAACTTAACACCATTGCCCACAAGGGGAGAGGGAACTAAGTGGACTCCAAAAAGTCGGTTGACAAGCCGCGCACAGGCTGGAAGCCTGTGCCACCGCCGAAGTCAGCCGACCAGGTGGCGCAGCCATCTTGGCTACGCATGGATGTTAGCAGTGTCAACGAATTTTTTGTGTTCTACTTAATAACCACAAGGGCGAGGAGAACAGCTCGGTAGGGCGAACACAAGGTTCGCCCCTACAAAGCGAACCAGTGTCGTATTGATAGCGCATTGGACTAAGAAGCCGCAGGCTCCTGCTGCCGCAGCCGAAAACGCTGAATCTTCCCAGTCGGCGTATGAGGCAGCTCGGACACAAATTCAATTTGCCGGGGATATTTATATGGCGCTAACTCCTGTTTCACAAACTCTTGGAGCTGAGCCAATAATTTTTCATCTCCAGAAAATCCCGATCGCAAGATGATAAAAGCCTTGACCACTTGTCCCCGCAGGGGGTCAGGCACCCCGACAACCGCAGCCTCCTGCACCGCCGCATGTTCTAAGAGCACGTTCTCAACCTCCGGACCGGCAATGTTATAGCCAGCACTAACAATGATGTCATCGCGGCGAGAGCGGAACCAGAAGTAGCCATCCGTATCGTAGGTAAACACATCGCCGGTGAGGTTCCAACCATTTTTCACATACTCCTGCTGGCGGTCGAGCTTGTTCCAGTAGCGACACCCGGTGGGACCACGGACGGCTAACAAACCTTCTTCTCCCGGCGGCAGAGGACTGAGGTTTTCATCCATGACGGTCGCTTCATACCCTTTGACCACCGTGCCGCACGAGCCGGGCTTTACCTCACCCGGATGATTACAGATAAACATGTGGAGCATCTCGGTGGCGCCAATGCCTTCCAACAGTTCACTGCCATACCTTTCCTGCCAGCGTCTGTAAGTGATCGGCGGAAGCGAAGCCCCGCCACTGACGCCGAGTCGCAAATGCGGCAGCCCTCCCGGCTCCCGCAAGTCAAGCATCATCTGAAAGCACGTGGGTGCGCAGAAGGCGATTGTGGCTTTGTAGTCCCTGAGAGTTTGCAGCATCGTCTGGGGAGTGAAACGCTCGAGCAGCACGGTAGAAGCACCGAAACGAAAGGGAAACACCAGGAGCCCACCCAAGCCAAAGGTAAAGGCCATAGTCGGATGACCAGCGCTGATATCTTCAGGTCGAATACCCATATTATGGCGTGCCACTCCGTCGGCAATGGCTAAGATATCTTCGTGGAAGTGAATCGTTCCCTTCGGGTCGCCCGTGCTGCCCGAGGTATACGCCAGCACCGCGATATCATCTCGCCGGGTTTGCTCCGCGGCTATGCCAGTTGACGTCTGCGCCAGCAATTCGCGGATGTGAGGATATCCGGAGCGTGGCTCTCCGCTGAGAAGAATATCCTTCAGCTCGGGCACGCGCTGACGCGCCTTTTCTGCGTCGGGGAGAAACCCGCTCTCGATAATGGCAGTCTTGATCTCTGCGTCACGCAGGATTTTCTCCATTTCTCGTTCACGTAACAGCGGCACGGTGGCGACGACGATTGCCCCCAGATGTAAGACGGCAAGCCAGCTGATGATGAAATCGGGAGTATTGGGCAAACGCAGGAGCACGCGATCGCCCTTGCCCACTCCGCGGCTGGCCAACGCACCAGCCAAGCGCCGCACTGCCTGGCTAAGCTCTCCATAAGTGAGAGCCTCCTGTCCATAGTAAATGGCGACCTTGTGGGCAAATCCGGATTCCAAATTGCGCCGCACCAGTTCTTCGGCAGCGTTGAGTTTTTCTGGATAGGATAGCCCGGCGGCGACGAAATCGCGTTTGGGCCAGAGTTGCACTGGTGGGAGAAACTTGTTGACCTCGAGATCAGGCATAAGTCTTCCCCTTCGAGTATCCGGCGCCGAGTTCAGCCCTCACTCATCTCGCAGTTGGCAAATTCCAAGACAAATTGCTCCGTCTTAAGATCCCTCAAATCACGCAAAAGCCGGAATAACATGCCGAGCAAATAACTCCTGTTGCTTGAGTGACTGCCAGTGAGTAATGCCGCCATAGTTCGTTAAGGCATCGAACTCGGTGATCCCGGCTTTTTCCTGTAGCCAGCCGATTTTCTCGATGACCTGCTCCGGCGTGCCGACGAAGGCAATATCTTGCTTGAGCAGATCGTCATAGGAGAGCACGGTGAGCGACTCCAAGGCACCGCTGGCATAGAAGCCATACCCTGCCGCTTGGAGTTGCTGCGGCGAGTGATAGATAAGTGCCGCGGGTATGGCGGTAAAAGCGATGAAGTTGAGCAGATAGGGCTCGCACTCACGTCGGACCTGGGCCGGATCATCACCGAGGTAGATCGGCCGCAGATAGACGAGGTTCGGTTCGTGCCCGTGCTTGGCACAGGCTTCCCGATACAATCCCAACTGACGTTCCATCGCCGCAAACGGCAACAACGGAGGCACCATTATCCCGTACCCCTGTCTGCCGGCCATTTCGTAGGTGCTATCGCTCGTGCCTCCGGTCAGAATCGGTGGATGTGGCTGCTGCAGTGGACGCGGCACCACACGAGCATTGTGAATCTGCCAGAAGCGACCGTTAAAGGAAAATCGCTCTTCAGTCCAAGCGCGGATCAGCAGAGCGAAAGCTTCCTCGTAACGTGCTTGCGACTCTTCGAGAGGAATGCCAAAGCCGTGGTAGAGCCACGCATGACCACGTCCCACCCCACATTCTAGACGCCCACCAGTGATAATGTCGGCGGCGGCGATCTGCCCGGCTAACTCCAGAGGATTTTTCGGTGGCAGCACATGCAGAGCGGTACGAAAGCGAATGCGGCGCGTGCGTTGGGCGGCTGCACAGAAGAGCGCCAGGGGGTTCGCCGAGATGCTGAATTCCTGCGAGAAGTGGTGGTCAATGGTGGCGTAGACATCGAAGCCCACCTCGTCCGCATGCTCGATCTGACGCTGGATCTCCCAGTAGAGCTGCGCGTGCGGTTTCTCCGGTGGGCACTGCATCTCCGCGTAAACACCGAACCGCATGGGGCGACCTCCTCGGGCAGAAAATCGAACGTTTGTTAGGACTACAGGGCGGTCTACATAAAGTCAACCATTACGGTTGCCCTAGTGCATATCAGGATTCTAGCATGGTCCGCACCAAGCTGGGTTTGTGCTTCGACAGGCTCAGCACGAACGGAAAATCCTCAACGCATTCACCCCCAGCCCCGTTCGCCCTGAGCGTGTCGAAGGGTGAACGGCGGGGTTTTCGCCAGCTCTGACTGCATTACCAGGAATTTGATATGCACCCCTAACCTTCTCTCACGCTGTTCTTCTTGAGAAGTGTACCTCATAAAAGATGCTTTCTTGTATGCTACGGCGTCACCAATACATCCAATACGGCAAAACGTCCGTCGGCCATCGCGGCCAACCCTCGCTGGATGGCGGGCGCTAGAGCCTCGGGGGCACTCACTCGTTCACCATAGCCGCCAAACGCCTCGGCCAGTTTCCAGTAATCGGGTGTGGGGTCGATGACTCTCCCATAGTAGTTGTCGGTTCTCACGGCTGCGCCCTCCGAGAAGTACTTCTGCACATTCCAGCTCTGGGACACGTAACCCTGGTTGTTGCAAATGACAATCAGAATGGGGAGCTTGTACTGCTGGGCCAGACCGAAACAGGCGGGTATGGGGTTGTAGCTAAAGGCACCGTCCCCGATGACGCAGACGATGACATTGTTGGGGTCTGCCAGCTTGACGCCAAGAGCTGTGGGTAGACCAGTCCCTAAAGCACCGGCCCAGCCCCGATACTGCTTGAACGATTTAGACTGAAACAGGGTCTGCACCATGATAGCCGTCTGGGAGACAATCTCGTCAACGATAGCTGCACCAGCGGGCAGGGCCTGCTGCAGAGCTTGGAACAATGAAGCCGCAGGAACCACGTTGCCGGTGCTGATGGCGTCGGTCTGCTGGCGCGCCTGTTCGCTACTCTGGCGGTTGTATTGGTTCCAGTATTCCGCCCGCCCTGTCGGCGGGGAGGTGAGGCGTTCTTTCAACTGGCTATAGAGCTGTGCCAGGTTCATCCCCACGTCACCCGCGATGCAATAGTCAGTCCGATAGCCCCAATACGGTGCACGCGGCCTGAGCGGGTCCTCTTCGAAGACGACGACCTTGCAGCCTTCCTTGAGTTCAAGGAGCGGTGGGTGCCAGGGCGCATTGGCACCGGCCACCACTATGCAGTCCGCTTCTGGCAGCACGGCTTCCACCGGACCGTTGCCATGGAGGGGGTGAGCACGGGGGAAATTCTGGAACGACGGCAGCCAGAATTCAAAAACTGGCGCGGCGATAAGCTCAGCCAGCTTGACTAACGTACTCACTTCCTCCGGGGTGCGGCCGGCGTGCTCGGTAATGATGACCGGGTTGTTACTTTGGGTGAGGATCTCGACGATGGGGTTGAGTTGCTCAGCCGGAGCCACCACCGGATGAGCTTCCAGTTTCGGCTGTCGCACGAACGGTACGGGACTCATCAGGATTTCAAAAGGAACGCTCAACAGAGTCGGCCCGCGCGGCACCGTTTCCGCGAAGTAGCACGCGCGCCGCAGATCAGCGATCAACTCGCTGGCCGTCTTCACTTCTTTCGCCCATTTGACGCAGACTTCGGCATCGCGGGCTGGACCAGCGAAATCCACTAAAAGTGAAGGCCACTCCATGCCAGGATCAAGGGCGGGCTCTGTGCCGTAAGTCACCGTATCGGGCGACAGAATGATCAGCGGGATACGTTCTTGCAAGGCGCTACGAATCGCCATCGAGCCGTGCAAAACACCGAGGCCGGTCGGGAGCAGGACGACCTGCGGGCGCCCAGTAGCTTTATAGAAGCCGGACGCCAGGCCCACTGCCAACATCTCGTGACGGCAATTGACGTACTGTGGGGTCTCAGGGTCCCCCCGCTCGCGCCGTTTGGCCAAGGCCTCCCAGAGGGGGGCCCACACGGCAATGGGCGAACAAAAGATGAAGTCGGTCCCTTGGATCTTGAGAAACTCCAGCATAGCTTCCGCGCCGTTGAAGGTATCTGATTTGCTCATAGAGATCCTCCTCTCACAGAGGCGTGACTAAAAGTGACTGAATGCGGCTCGTATCGACGATCACCACTTTTTCTTGAAATTTCGCCACCCCATCGACGAACACGATCGTGTCCTGATACTCGCCCACGCTATAGACCTCGGTCGTGCCATACTGAATCGGATCCTGCGCGGTACGGAACACGGCGTAGTTGGAGCGCGCGGTCACCACGCCTTGGTCCTGGCCGGTGACGCGCAGGGCGCTGACCAGGTGCCGGTACACATGGGGAGCAAACAAGTTCGCTTTGCGATGGGCCACGACGCGGTCCTGCAACATCCCGCGACTGTCACAATACATCAGCGCAATGGGCAACCCCTGTTCAGCATTTTCGCGCGGCATGATTTGATAAAGACAAGCCTCGGTAAAGAAATTTGGCCACTCCTCAAGCCGATCATCATCAATGCACTGCACGTAAGCGTGGAGCAATTCTTCGACCGCCTCGCGAAGTTCTCGGTTGTTCATCATACGCTTGCCCGCCTTCTGGTTAATTGCAGAGACCTACACGGACACAGCAAATGCCCGCAGTGGAACGGCTGAAAATGACCATGCCCCATGCCGTAAGGTATCTGCATGGGGCAGTTATAGCAGATTTTTCGTCTTTTCCCTCTCCCGTAGCAGGAGAGCAGGAGGAAAATATTAGCGCAATGCCGCTGGAGCCGCTTGATCAGTGTGCTGCACATAGGCTCCCGTGGCATCGCCAGCGGAGCTTGGGTCCTGCTCTTCCGCCGGTACGGCAACCGGTGCAGGCGTCGTCTCGACAGTCGTCACCGGGACCGCCGGCTTGATTTCAAACACCAGCCGTCCGGCCGACTCTTGGGCCTGCACGCGCGCGGCGACCTCAGGGGATAATTGGATCGAGCGCTCGCTCGGGAATTTCCCTTCCTCTAAGGCAGGACGCAAAAAGAATTGCTCGGGCTGTGTGACCTCAGCCTGACTCTTCACCGACGCATCAAGATACCACTGCCGGCGCATGAAATCTGGATTAAAGAAGAGTTGTTGTTCCTCTGAGGTCCACTGCCTCACCCGGTGGTTGTCACGCACCGAGTAGGTCAGGACGTCGGCGGCCAGGTCCCAATAGATAACGAACAGCGGTCCGTAGCCTCGCTCACCTAAAGCCGGATTGAAGACGTCGGTGAGGCGGGTTTCGATCAGCATTAACTTGCCATCACGGCCGTACTGTTCGATGCGCAACGGATAGGAGGAATGCTTTTCCAGCCAATACAGCAGCCGTGGGGCATAGTAGTTCGGCAGCCAATCCTCGCGCGCGCGTGCTTCCACCACATAGCACTCAACTCCCCCATCGGCGGTATAGTACGGATAGGCATTCCCCATCAACTTTATGTCCGCGGTCCGCACCTCGTGCAGGCTGCCATCCGCGCCGTTCCCCAGAAGGACGGTGGGGCGCGTGACCGGGAAACGCACGGTGTGGTGAAGCACGTCGGTGCCAATGAACCGCCAGGAAAATTCCCACGCATCACGGCCCGTCGCATCGTCAAGCGTTTGCGCCTGATTAGGAAATTGATCCTGCCGCCGGTTCGGCGCTTGATGTCGTACCCGCCGGATAGAAGGCGAGTACATAAAACTCTCCTCTTTCTTGATAAACTCATGATCCGTGCGATAGCGGATCGACATGCGTTGCGAACCTTCCGCATCTGGGGGGAACGTGTTTTGGTTGAGGGAGCGATAGAGTTCTTCGCCGGGCTTGCGCGCGAATTCCGCTGCTACGCCAACCGGCTCAGGATAATGCAAAAAAGTAATCGACTTGCCCGGGTTCAGCAGTGCCCCAGTAGGAGAGCTTGATCCCCACAGGTTGGCATAGACGCATGACCAACGCGGCCGCTGGGTAAACTCCATCGCCCGGTAGCCCATTTCCTCAGCCGTGTACGGGGCGGTGAAAGGATAAGGCTCGGCCGGCATGTACGGAAATTGGGCATGACGCGGGGTATTGGTGGAAAGATCAACGTCGCGCAGTTCCTGGGAGGAGAGTTCGTCCACCGTTTTCCAAGTTTGCTCTTGAGGACGGTGCGTATCTTCGGCGGAGGTCCGGGTCAAGGGGCCGAACGTAAGAATCGAAACAAGAGTCAGAAACAGCCAGAAAGATTTTCGGTTCATGCAGAGTTCTACCTTCCCTCTCTCACAAGTTACCGCCTTGCTACAAAAGAGCGGTCAGCTATCAGCACTGAGCAATCAGCCAGAAACAAGGGGCTTAAGTCCCTTGTCTGGATTTGCTGAAAGCTGACGCCGAGCGCTGCTTGCTGACATAGTTTATTCCCGTACGCTCACCACCCGCTGGGCAGGTTGGTGGGTGGGGGACTCAAACACGAGGTGTCCGGCCGCATCTTGCGCCCGAATTCGCGCCATGAGTTCAGCGCTTAACTGGATGTGACGCTCCTCTGGGAATTTCCCCAGCTCTAAGTCTGGCCTCAGGTAGAACTCCTCCGG
>JACQEL010000650.1 GCA_016200595.1 Deltaproteobacteria bacterium | reverse complement strand
TCTTGCAGTAAGCTTTTTACTTCTGAACGCATGGGTGTCCCCGACCTTCGTTTTTCTTTCCTTTGCCTCGCTTGGCACAGATACTGTTTGCAGTTCCGCCTCTAGCTCTTCAATTGTTGGCAAGCTGCCTTGTAGTTGTTTCGGCAGTGACTCCGTCAATTGATAGGCTGACACACCGATCGGCTTGTTCGCATCACGCAAAGCATACTCGACAATGACTTTATTCTTCGTTTTGCACAGGATGAGACCAACGCTTGGCTGGTCGGTGGGGTGGCGAAGCAAGTCGTCTATGGCAGAAAGATAGAAGTTCATCTTGCCGGCAAACTCCGGCTGAAACTCAGAAATCTTGAGTTCAATGACTACATAGCACCGTAACCGCAGATGGTAAAAGAGGAGGTCTAGATAGTAGTCCTGCCCGCCAACTTCTAGATGGTATTGACTGCCCACAAAGGCAAAGCCTACCCCAAGTTCCAATAAGAAATTGCGGATATGGCGCAACAGGCCACGCTCAAGGTCACGCTCCTGCGCATCCGGTCCAAGGGTGAGGAAATCGAAGCTGTACGGATCCTTGAGAATTTGCTGTGCCAGTTCAGACTGTGGTGCTGGTAACATCCGGTCAAAATTGGTCAGAGCCTTTCCTTGTCTGTGGTACAACCCGCTTTCGATGTGGTGAACGAGGACGTTACGGCTCCAGCCGTGCTGGATTGTCTGGTGGATGTACCACTCACGTTCACTCGGATCTTTCACGTAGTCGAGGATACGAACGTTATGACCCCAAGGGATTTGTGCAACAAGCTGTTGCACAAACGTTTCGTCCGGCCAGGCTTCTGCCAGAGCACGCATATACTTGAGATTGCGGGATGAAAACCCCTTTATTTCTGGGAGGGCTCGGCGCAAGTCGGCAGCTAAGCGATCGACCACTTTTGCGCCCCAACCTTGTTGTTGTTGGCGAATCAAGATATCACGCCCGGTCTGCCAGTAGAGGAACACCAGGTCGCGATTGACCGCTAAGGCCGCACGAACCTGTGCATTGCGAATCCGTTCTTTAAGGCCTCGCAAGAACTCGTCGTAGCCCTTCACTTTCTCAGGGAGGCTCTTTGCCATATTCAGGGGTAGCGTGCGCTGTGCGCACGTCTGTAGCTGTCCAACGTTGCACAGGCTGTCGCATGGCTGACGTGGTAGCGAAGAAAGGTGACCGTCTCGTCGATAACGTAGTCGGAGGTATGGAGAAGCCAAGCTGTTCCGGTCACCACGCGAGAAAGGCAGTCCTTAAACGTCACATGGTCCTTATCAGACTTATCAAAGTAGGCTACCCAACCGCCTGTATCCACGAAGAGAGGCTGGGTCACAACTTCCTCCCGTAAAGGATCTCATCAACTCGGCGCGAAGAGAGAGGATCTCCAGACTCTCCGCATCCTGCCGCAGCAAGGAAGCGTTGGCGGACAGCTGCCGGATCAATACCTGCACGCAGAGGTCCAGCCTCTGGCGAGACCACCACCACGACCTCAACCGGTCCAGGGGGCAAAGAAACCTCCAAGTCTATCCGTAGGTGCCGGTCTTCTCCCATGACGGATTTTGTTTTGACGGTTTCCATCGCGGCCTCCTAGTTCTGCGATTTTTCATACAGGACACAATCGGGGTAGCGTGCGCTGTGCGCACGACGGTCGGCTTTCTTAAGATAATCTTGAACCTCTGGTTTCACAGGGGCACGCCCTCACGCTCAACGTTTTGGTAGAAAGAGTAGCCTTTCGCCAGCCTGTCTTCATACTCGGTCAGGGAAAGGATCTTGAGCGAGAGGAGTCGCCGGAAGTCGCAGACCCACATGGCCTGATAGGCTGCTTCTCGTAGGGCCCCTTCTCTTTCTTGGGATTTTTCATCCAGGAGTACCAAGACATCCACATCTGACTCAGGTTGATCTTCCTCTCGTGCCGCTGACCCAAAGAGGATCAACTGGCGAATGTGGAGATGCATTGCCGCAGGGATCCTCTTTTGAAACTCCTGCAACAAGTCTTTCACTTCAGGGCGCATAGGTATTCCGGAGGTCTTATGGTGAATTTGCGAGACTTGGTGCTGGCTGGCCTAGGTCCCGAATAACAAGGCTAGTGGTACAGGTCTTGTCTGAATAGCGCGGCGACAACTTGAGGGCCGCACAGCCCAGTCCTATGCCGACAAGCAACACCAGTACAAGACCTATCACAAAGCGGCAACAGGGATTTAGCGCAGGGCAGCGGATACAGAATCTCTCCGTTGGCAGCGAAATCTGGCTTGAAAAGGCCAGCGCTCTCCCAAAGTCCGGGGCACCGGATGCTGGATTGCTACCCTCCTTCCGGACAGCCATTTCTTCCTGCAGGTTCAAGGAGCGATATGTCTGGCGAGCTTTCCACGTGAACAGGATGGACACGATAAACAAGCCAGCGATCAAGAGACACACCTCTGCATAGGCTACATTTTTTATCACCCAAGGTAGACACACTGCGGCAGAAGCGAAAGCGGCAGAAGCAGTCGACCTGTAGGCAAAGATGTAATGCCACTGCTCTTTGTTATGCTGGACGAAGCGAGGCCAATCAGCAGTGTAGAAGACATGTTCCCAGGCGAGGAACGCCTGCCAGTAGTGTTCGCGTGTATACTGTCGATCATCTACAGAGACCAGATCTGGCCTAGCCGCCAGCAGGACCCTCAGCACCCGTCTATCGTTGCGAGCAAATCCGTCCCCACCGAGCCACCACTCAAACCAGACGCGATAGCCTTGATGCCAGATGTAGCCAACGCCCCAGGTTACTAAGAGTGCGAGAAGACCTGCCCCCACAGTACTAAAAGATTGCCAGCAGTTGCCAAGGATGACGATCGGCAGAAGCAGGAGCAGTCCGGGAACTGTATGCCAAATGTCTTTTTCCATAAGAGATCGCTAACGACACCGCAAAATGAAATCGAGAATAGTGTACCAAATTATTTGCTCAAGGCCTGTCATAGATTCCCCCCCTGTCTATGACGTAGATACTCCTTCGACGACCGCAATCTCGGCGTCACTGAGCCCATAGAGCTTATACACGATCTGGTCAATCAGGTGATCGGTGGCTTCGAGGCGAGCTTTGAGAGGGCTCAGCTTGGCGAGACTGTCAGCGTACTCCTTTGCAAGCCGGTCCTGGAATTTGCGTTCGCCGGCATCGACGCTGAGGGCTCTATGGTTTTCCTTGAGCACCTCCAGAAGAACTTCAAACGTGCCATCGTGGTAGTCCTTGAGCTTGGTCTTATTTTTCAGGTCAGCGATTTTGGCGCCAATCTCTCTTTCCAGCCAGCTGAGGAAACCTTTGACTTCCGCTTGTTTGGCTGTGTTCATCTCGATCATTTGCTCGGCGAGAAAGGCCAGAAGGTCGTGCACCACGTCGGCCTGTTCAGGGGTCTGTTTCAGCGCGTGCTCAAGAAATCCTAGCACACACGCCTGATCGCCTTTGGCCAGACAACGCTCGTAGAGTTTTTTTGCCTTTCTCCATCAACTGCGCTCGCTCTTTCTCTCGCGTAGTGAAGCTAAGACGGCGGATGGGGAAGGCCCGTACCTGCTGAGGGTAGGTGTGGGAGTATGACCCTTGCAGCGTTCCTGTGGCAAATACACTGCGGAAGTACCATGACATAAGAGAGCTAGCTACGATTGCTAGCGTGTACTGAAGCGATGGAAGGTGCACAGATAAGCGGAGGTATCCGTCGAAGTTTGTTTGAACTTCCGCACCTTCTACATTTTCGTACAACGTCACACAATTAACCAAATCGTCGCAGTACAGCCCGTCTTTATCGAAAGCCACGACGAGACGCTCATTCTCATCCGTAACATTGCGAACGACTACCTTGGGGCTCTCAAAAAGCTCTGGCACGCGTGGGCCATACATTTCGTCTCGGCGATAATCGAGGTAGCGGCCGTCTCGTACAATCTCATACCGCCTCAAGTTCTTGCCGTCAAAGAATGGCTTGGCATTCCCTTTCGGAAACGAAGTGAGTATGTCAGCTTTGCGAAAACTAGTGCGGTCTTTGCTGTGAGTAGTTGCGCCTATCATTACGTAGCAGTACTGACCGAGCCTAACAGACTGATTTTCGATGCGCTTGAGCAGATCGGCTGCCACTCCCGCATCCTCACCAAGGCGGAATTGCTGGGCTGGACCGACCAAGAAATCGGACTGCACGATCCTGTACGAACTCTCTCTGCTCTCACCCACACTCAGTGGTGGATCGACTGTCAGTTGAGAACCTTCAGGTGGTTGTTCCTTTCGCAGTATATAAATGACGCAGTGGCGAGATACCTCATCAAAGACGTTCTCACCCTCAAAGTGCATCCAACGAACCAGGGAGGTATGTGCCACTAGTAGCCGCCGGAGAGGCATAGCGTACTTCTCGCGAGCTAGCGCATCTGGCACGATGAATGAGTGCAATCCGCCTTTCTGCAAGAGCCACAAGGCCCGAGAGATAAACGGCACATACAGGTCCCAGTGCCCAACAAGAGTTTCCGGATGCTGGGAGCACTTTGCTATGATCGCACGCACAGCGCCATCAACATCGGTCATCTTCCAGGCGTTTTCATAAGGAGGATTCCCAACCACAGCGTCAAAGCCAGGGTTCTCCTTCGCTCCGTGCCTCTCAAAAAACACTTCAGGAAACTCCAATTCCCAATGGAAAAAGCGCTTTTCAGCGGCTACGGTTTGTGTGGCAAGAAAATTCTCTAAGTGCGGCTTCTCAAGCAGATCGTCGGTCTTTCGCTCTGTCCTATAGGCCCATTCTATAACTTTCCCTTCGTTCCCAAGGGGTATGAAGTGCTTAGCGGTCTGCACATTCACGCGTTCTTTGGTGGGATGAAGCCATTTGATCGCTTCACGATAAAGCTGGCGGCTTTGCTCTACCTCAGAAGCCGTAGCATCAGTAATCTCGGCCACCTGCAGCAAATTTCCCATCGCTTGAAGAAACTCGCTTCGACGCACCGAGCCGGGCGGCAAGTACGCTTGCATATCTCTGGCACCGATCAGTGAATTGCCGCATTTGAGATGATGGTCAAGAAACGACAAGGGAGCACCAAGCGTGAAAGAATCAAGCCACAAG
This sequence comes from Deltaproteobacteria bacterium, assembly GCA_016200595.1. Taxonomy (GTDB): domain Bacteria; phylum Desulfobacterota; class Binatia; order Bin18; family Bin18; genus JACQEL01. The sequence goes on along the minus strand of JACQEL010000650.1, from coordinate 1,888 downwards.
GATAGCTTGGCCAACTCGACGGCCATAGGGTTGAGATCAACACCGTAGATGCACCGCTTCATAACCATGCGTTTGATGAGGTTGACTTCGGTGAGCTTGGCCTCGTCGATCTCTACACCCTGCCGGTCTCTCACATCCTCCAGAATTTGCGCCCGCATCTCCTCGACCCGGCGGACCACCGGATTGTCCGGGTACTCGGCCAAGAAAGCGATGATTCTGTCTGCAATAAAGTCCACAGTGTGGACCAGGAAATGGCCACTGCCCATTGCTGGGTCAAGGACCTTGAGTGAGAAGAGTGTGTCAAAGATTTCTTTCTCTTTATCGAGCAGCTCCGTTCTGACTATCTGCGCCGTGCCTGGAACTTTTTGTCGCTGGACTTTCTTTTGCAACGTTTCGTACTCCTCCAGCAACGTTTCTACTTTGGCCAGGCACTCTTTCAGTACCGGCCCGACAGCGTGCTTGACGATGTATTCGACAATGTAATGCGGGGTGAAGTAGGAGCCGGTAGCCCGGCGCTCGTGGCGGGAGTTCTCGATGTAGATCTCTCCAGGGTGCTTACGGCGGTGTCTGGCGTTCTTGACCTCGCTCAGGGGCTTCCACACCGCGCGTCCTTTTTCCCTGCCCTCCGCCATCTCCACCGGGGCGACCCGCACATGAAATTCGAGCAGTCCTTCATAGATGTCACCGAGGTGGCGGACACCTAGAGAGGAATAGTCGATAAAAGAATGCTGGCCGGGCTCGGCCGGGTCGTCATCGGCGGTCAGCGCTTCAATCGCCTCGGCCAAAAAAGGATCGGCTAGCTTGTGGTCGCGGATGAAGCGGATTGCCCTGGCCTCCGGGCTCTGGTCTTCATCAGGCGCAGAGGACTGAAAAAGACCGCCGTTGTACGTCGGCACGTTCAGGGCCTTGTCACCCTTGTCGATGATGCGACACAGGCTCTCCAGCCGCGCCCAGTAGTCGTACGCGTTACGGCTCATGTGATCGAGGCTCACCCGGTGCAGATCATCGAGCACGTCGAGCTGAAGTTTGCGTAGGCTCTTACGGTAATAGCGGTGTTCGTCGCCGACAGGCAGCAATTCGCGCGCTTCGGCGTACAGGATGAACAGCAGGCGATAGAGGAGGGTCAGACAGCCGTTGAAGACATCGGTAAGAGTGCCCTCGTCTTCGGTGGTAATCCCTCGTTCTTTACGCCGCAGCTCCTCCCCGTCTGCGCGTCCTTTATGAAAGCGTCACGAGCGAAGAAGAGGGAGAAATATTTGCAGGCGTCTACGTTGCCGGAGCGGATAATTTCCTGCAGATCAACCTGGTAAAAATTTCCTGAGCGCGAGGCTGCTCGGTAGTAGAAGAGTCGCCAGAGCCTGCCGTTGGTGAGAATACCCCAAAGGATCTTGCCGTTGGAATGATAGTGGACGTCGTCGAGGTATTTGACGAGCTGAGCGGTTGCATCGCGGGCATCGAGTGTGTCCGCGTTCACCATGTCGTTCAGCGGCCGGTCCCAGTATTTGGCTTCGGCGATAATTAGAGCTTGGGAAAAGAAACGCTGGAGGTTATCTTTCTCCTCCCTGGCGGCTTTGAGGTCTGCCTCAGAGGCAAAGAGAGCGTAGTCGGGCCGCTTTTTCTTCGATCCGCGTTGGGTGACCGGCTGTACGTGCCAGGTGAAGCCGAGAGCTTTGAAGATCGGCCGGATGAAGCAGTCTTCCAGGCTCGCCTCTTCTCCTAGACCAAGCTTGAGGCTGCGAACGTCATGATAGGCAACGGTTACCGCTTGGAGAATCCGTGCCGCCGATTCGTCCGCTTCTTTCCACAGGTCAGTCTCTGGCAGGCGGTTCTCCAGGTAGTTGGTAGAGAAGAGATTCTGATTGGTGAAGAACTTTCCGATCGCGGTGCT
>JACQEL010000649.1 GCA_016200595.1 Deltaproteobacteria bacterium | reverse complement strand
TGCAAACCCGGTAATCGTGGACCTGTAGAGACGCGACATGTCGCGTCTCTACGCTGAGGGCATTACCGATTTTGGTTGTCAAAACTCATTAGGTTGCTCCTTCGCAACGGGTGCATAGCAGAATTCTGGCACGTCCCACGACAGGCTCTGTCCGTGCTTCGACAGGCTCCGCACGAACGGTCAAGCTTCACCGCCTTCCCCCCTCACCCCGTTCGCCCTGAGCGTGTCGAAGGGTGAACGGCGGGGGGTTCGCTAGCTCTGACTGCATTACCAGAACATTGATATGCACCCCTTCGCAACCCCAGGTTTGACACCCTCGCGCTTCGGCACTATGGTAGACAGCGATTGTTTTACCTCTCTCAGTAAGTGCAATGCAGAAGCAAAGGGCTGCGGTTTTCCTGTTCTTCGTTTCCGTCTCGGCCCTAACGCTTCAGGGCTGTGCAGTAAAACGCTGGCTCTTCGGCCCACGCTCGACCCCTAGTGTCATACCCCAGCCAATGTCTGAGAGTCTGCCATCCCCGTCCGCTCCTTCTGCCGCTCTCAGCGACTCCTCTGCTCCTTTGCAGTGGGATTTTGCCCAACGGGCGGACCAGAAGCAAACTGCCGAGCCGCCTCAGGTTGCTCGGCAGACGCCTCAGGCAACTTCTCCTCTGCCACCACCTTCCGCGCCTCCGGTTCAGGCTGGATCAACCGGTTTACGCAACGGGATTCCCGGTTTGAGCGACGGTAAGGGCGAGAGCGAAGACAATCCCCAGTATGTCACCGAAGCTGACTTGCTCAAGGTGGTGACCGAGTTTCAACGTCTAGCCGGTAAGGACACGTACCGCTTCCCTGTCCCGAAGGATGTAACCGGCGCTAACGTCTACAAAGCAACCCTCACGCGGCTACGGGACTATGAGGATAAACACCCGGGCGCTTACCTCGAACTCCTGGCCTTTACCCGTGGACGCGCCTATGAGGGGCTGCATGAGTATGAGAAGGCCATTGCGCAATATCAGATTGTGAGTCAGGGCAAAAATCGGTTAAATGAGGAAGCAAGCAAGGCGATCGCTATACTGACACAGTTTCGAGAGATCAAGCAGCGTCCGCTTACGGCCAGCACTCCGCTGGCATACTTGCAAGCGCTCGACAGTCAGATCGCTGCCTGGCAGGAGCAGGAAAAGCAGCAGGCCGGCACCCCCTATGAGGCGCTGGCTCGTGAAGAAGAAGAACGGCTGGACTGGGCGAAGGTCAGATTTCTCGAACTCAACCGTCATCGCTTTGAAGATGGCAATGGGAGTGTGGTCCTGGCCTACCGCCAATTGCTCAACAAACACAACGAGAGCAAGAACATTTACCGCTACCAGATTGAGTTCGCTGATTTCTATTTTACCCTGGCACAAGAATATGCGGTGCAGAACGACCCCCAGAGTTTGCAATTTGATCCCGCGGTCTTCGAGGAGCTTGGCCGGACGGCCTTGCGTCTGTATGCTGAGGTCGCCCACGAAGATGGCGTAATGGAAAAGCTCGAAGCCAAGGGAAAACTGGAAGCCTTAGAAGCGTATATGGCCAAGGTCGGCCGGTTGGGGAGATGAGGTTGAAAGCTAGAGGCGAGAGGTTAGAGACTGGAGACTAGGGAAGATAAAGATTATGAGAAGAACAAAAAAGATTTTTGCTCCTCTTCTCTTTCTGGTCCTGGTGACGCCAGTAAGGGCTCAGGAGTTTAGCGACCCACTCGCCCGTAAGCTCACCAATTTCTTGCCAACCTACACGCCCTTCACCCCGCCGGAGCCGCCCGATCGCTATTTTCCCGACGAGGTGGGCAAACAAGTCGCGGCTGCTATCACTGACGCCTATCTGCAAAATTCGGCCGCGGTGTCCCAACGGGCACGCGAGTTATCTCAGCGCGACGCCGCGCTCAGGGCCGAAGGAGAGCGTGCAACCGGGCTGACTCCTCATGTTTACGCCCTGACCAAAGAAGCGCAGGGAAGCGCCGAGCCGAGCGATACGGAGACGACCAATTTGGATGCCACTCCTGATGAGCTCAGGGCGCAGGCTGATCAGTTACTTTCTGAAGAGAAGCGCACCCGTATGGGCCGTCGGTTCAACTGGCTCCTCTCAACTTTTGATCTCGGTAGTTTGTTCTTTGGTGTCCCCCGTGCCCCGAGTCCTTACGGCGCCCAAGGCGTCGTGTCAGAGTGGAGTGGCGAGAACGGTCCAGACCCGCGCGAGCGCAAAGCCCTGGTGCTATACCGAGAGTTCTTACGGCGGGCACCAGAGGACCCCCGCGCGCCCGAAGTCGAAAAAAAGGTCGAGGAACTCGACGCCCGCCGCAAGAGCACGCTGATTGCAGCTGAACTCACTCAGGCCGAGGCGGCGGTGAAAAAGCACGATTATTGGGTCGCCAATTTCCACTACCACCTCGCGCTGATGGTCGATGAGAACTCCGCCAAGGCGCGGGCTGGCTTGGAGAAAGTAGAAGTGAGTCTGCAAAAGCAGGATTCGCTCGAAACCGCGCAGCCGCAGGATCCTCTCGCCGGAGTCAAGCAGGCAGAATGGGAGCATGACAAACAGACCCTGCAGTACTTACTTCCAGGCGGTGGCTTCGTTAAAGACAATTTCATCGTGGCCGGCACGCAGGTCGCTACGGAAGGGTTAGTTGGAGCGGCGACCTTCGGCGCGCTCACCATGTTGCAGACCGGCGCGAAGCTTTTTCGCCTGGTCGCCGGGAATCCGGTATCACAACAAGGAGTGATTTCCGAAGGCGAGAAATATGTCCATGATACCCCGCCCGCCGAACGCGCGCCCGAAGTGTATGAAGTGCTGGCCAAAGCGTACGAAAAAGAGGGACAATTCCCTAAGGCGATTACCTATTCCCAGCTTGCTGGGAAAGCGGAGCGGGTGCCCGGTCTACAAGAACAAGCCGGTGAGGCGCTCTTACAGATGGCCGAGCAGAGTCCGCACCAAGCCCAAAAGGAAACCTACTTGCGTACCCTGGTGGAGCAATACCCTCACACCAAAGCTGCGAATAAAGCCGCCCCGCAATTGCGGTCGCTCAATCTGCCGGAAAATCGCGGCCTGCGTCTGAGCAAAGAATTTCTGAAGGAAAACGCTGATCTCGCGTGGGTGCAGGGGCTGGGGCTCAAACGCGAATTGTTCGACGGCGACCTGGATAATGTCGAACTCGCTGAGGAAGGGATCACCCTCTTGCCGACCGGTGATATCGCGTTACGACTACAGAGTGACCAGGGACCGCGCACGAAGATCTATGGGGTGCCCGACGCCGCCTGGGAACGATTCTGGCGTCGATTCCGCGAAAAGGGCTACGAGCAGGCGGCTACACATGGCGATCAGGGATTGGCACTCCTGGCCCAAGGCGCTGAGGTGGCGGACGTTACCCTCCAGAGCGAGCGTGAGAAGAACGACCTGAGCGGCTGGAGTATGCTGCCTTACCTGTCGGGCGATCTTAATAGTTCAGGGGTAGACGTCTATGGCACGTTGCCAAAAGAAATCGCTGGTACCCGTGTCGGCTTTGGCAGCGATCAGCGCAGTGCCTACATCGGCCTGGATGTGCCTATGCCGTTTATTCCAGTAGATTTTATGTTCCTCGGCCGTAATGGCACGCCGTCGCTCTACCCGCGCATCCGTTTGCCCGACAAAGAGCTGAAGGATGAAGAGCTTTACCGTTAGCGAGTTCTCACCTCTGGCAGAATGTCTTCGTCCTGCCTCTGCAAAGGGACTAGTGCTCCTTACACATGCACTTCGGCTGCTCATGAACAAATCGGTCGTGCTGGGTGTAGCCTGGATGGAGCCCTTCGACTGCGCTCAGGACAGGCTCCGCGGAATCCGGGAGGTGTGAGGGGAATCCCGGATTTCATCCGGGCTACTGCTCCGTTCTTGCGCGGCTCGATTAGCGCGCCCCGCGCTATGGGGTACTCAGAATGACACTCTTCATCTTCACTGCGAGGAAACACTAATCTATCTCTCAGGGTGAAAGGGCTACGACCAGAGCCCCACGCGCGCGCGGACTTCAGCGATCGTTCGCTGGGCGATGGCACGGGCCTTACGTGCTCCTTCGTGGAGAATTTCCTTGACCCGCTCCGGGTTTGCTTGGAGCTGCTGCTTACGTTCACGGATTGGTTGCAGATGGGCAATCACGTTGTCGGCCAACGCGCCTTTGCAATCGATACAGCCAATCGCTGCCGTCGTGCAGCCTGAGCGGACCCATTGGATGCGTTCAGCGTCCGAGAAAAACGTGTGCAGCGTGTGAATGTTGCACACGTCCGGGTTCCCCGGGTCCTTACGGCGCACCCGCGCCGGATCGGTCGCCGCGGTTGCCAACTTTTTGCGAATGCTGTCATCGTCCTCGCCGAGAGCGATGGTGTTGCCAATCGACTTCGACATTTTGGCTTGTCCATCGAGGCCCAAAATCTTCGGAGTGCTGGACAACAAGGCTTGCGGTTCTGGGAAATATTCGCCCCAGCGGGCGTTGAAGCGACGCACGATCTCACGGGCTAACTCGATGTGCTGCACCTGATCGACGCCGACCGGCACCAGGCGCGCCTGATAAATAATGATGTCAGCGGTCTGCAGGATGGGATAATTGAGGAGACCCGCGTTGATGTTGTCGACCTGCTTCTCTGCTTTGTCCTTGAACTGAGTCATCCGCCCAAGGTCACCAAAAGGGGTAACCGTATTGAGAATCCAGCAGAGTTCGAGGTGTTCGGGTACACTCGACTGGACAAATAAGACCGAGCGCTCTGGATCAATCCCGCAGGCAATCAAATCGCCTGCCATCTCGAGCGTTCGTTTGGACAACGCTGCAGGGTCGTAATCCTGCGTTATCGCGTGATAATCAACAATACAAAAAAAACAGCGATACTCGTCTTGCAGCGCGACCCAGTTACGTACCGCCCCTAAATAATTGCCGAGGTGGAGTTCTCCCGACGGTTGAATGCCACTGAACACCGTATCCATAATGGATTGCTTGTACTTGGAGATGAGAAGGCCGTCAACTCGTCCGCACCACCATGCTGACCTCTTTTCTGTCTTGTACGCGCTCCCACATGAGCGATATCACCAAATGGGACTGTATCATCACCGTTCGTCACACATTCATTCCTGCTCTCTTCAATCAGGATTTTATATTACGGCGGCTTTCATTTGAGTGAGGAGACCTACCGTTTTCTCAGGCGTAGGCCGGGATAAGGCCGCAGGCCGTTCCCGGCGTGCTCGTGTCTGCCGGAAACGCTCCGCTTATTCCGGCCTACCTTCTGTCTCTCTTCATGCAAGGGCAAACCGCTGTAACCTCGGCCGCTGTACTCGAGAGGTAGCTCTTCGTCCCGCAAGTCAGGGTCGGAGCTGAGGCTGGGGATATCGGAAACTTCCGGAGTTGCAGTTTTCTTCCTGGTTTCCAGACAGGGCTTGGCGTAAATGGGAGACTGCCTGCCTGTGGATTTGCGAGATGCGTCCTTCACTCAGATTCAAGACTTCGCCGATCTCTCGCAGGGTTAGTTCCTCATGATAGTAGAGAGTCACAACCAGTCGCTCTCGTTCGGACAACACCTCAACTGCAATAGTTAATTTCTCTATCAAGTTCTTGTCCTCCAGAAAGCTCAGGGGGTCCTGAAATGAGTGGCGACAAAACTCTTCCTGCACCTTTTTCCACTTCTCTTCTGAGGCAAGAGACACATCATCGAGGCTCAGTAACATCGCCTCATTCAGTTTCTGGTCAACCCGATAATAGTGCTTGAGGGAAATCCCCAACTCGGTGGCAATCTCTTCGGCCGAAGCTTCGCGGCCAAGCCAGCCGAGTAAACGATCGCGGGCTGCGGCCGTCTTTCGTCCCCACGCTCGCAGCGAGCGGCTCGCCCAGTCGAGCGAGCGGAGATACTCCATGATCTCCCCGCGAATGCGGTATCGGGCGTAGGTCGGAAATGTCCCGCGCTCAGGATTGTAACGGTCGAACGCCTCGAGCAAGCCCATAACTCCGGCCTGGACTAGCGATTCCAGGTCCGTCCCCACCGGGAGGCGGCGATAAATGCGTTCCGCTATCAGACGGACCAGCGGCAAGAAGGCTTCGACAAGCTCCTCTCGTTGCTTTTTGCCGCCCGTCTTTGCTTTCGCCCGCTTTGCCACTTGCGGCTGCAAACCGACGCTCACTTTGGTCTCTTCCGTTGCTACGATGGCTTGCAACATAACTGAGGTTCTCCCTTTCCTTCGCGTTGCCTGCTCGGGGTAGAGCAATCCGTATGCCGAGCGCCGGAAAAAGTAAAAACGCAGATGAGAAGGGAAAATTTTTGCTATTCGCCCTTTTTCTCATGACCTGGGTTGACACAATGTGTCAATTCTTTATTGCCAAGTGTCAAATTTTTGCCAGTAGACCGATATTTTCTTGCCGATAACGGAGTCCTTGCTCGTCACAACTGTTGACAAGTTCCTGCAGCTTAGAGAAAGTGAAAAATCATGCGCCGAGAAGAAGGAAGGAGATTATGGCTTACGATATCGTGATTAAGAACGGATTAGTTATCGATGGCAGTGGGACTGCGCCGTATCATGCCGATGTGGCGATCCAGGGAGACCGCATCGCGGCGGTGG
>JACQEL010000672.1 GCA_016200595.1 Deltaproteobacteria bacterium | reverse complement strand
AGGGCCAGGCCGTCACTATTACGCTCGCCTCTTATCCGGGAGAGACCTTCAGCGGCACGATTACGTACATCTACCCTTATCTCGACACCCAGACCCGCACCAACAAAGTGCGCCTGGAGTTCGCCAACCCGCAGGGCAAGCTCAAACCGGGGATGTACGCCAATAGTGAGATTGCGATCAATCTCGGGACGATGCTGACCGTCCCCGCCAGCGCGGTGTTGCAGTCCGGGCTCAGGCAACTGGTCTTTGTCGATCAAGGCCAAGGTGTGTTTGCGCCGCGCGAGGTGAAACTGGGCGCGCAGGCCGATTCCCGGTTTGCCGTGCTTGAGGGCCTCACCGCAGGCGAGCGGGTGGTGACCAGTGGGAACTTTCTGCTCGACTCCGAGAGCAAGCTGCAATCCGCCACCAGCATGATGGGCATGATGGGGGCGATCGGTATGGGCGACTGGAAGATGGAGAGTGCCAAGCCCATGGAGATGGGCGCCCAAACCGCGCAGGCGAAACCCACGGAGAAAAAGGTTGGCATGCTGACTGTCTCGGTCTCCACTACAGCGGAACCGGCCAAGCTCGGGGAGAATACCCTGCGGGTGCAGGTAAAAGACAGCGCGGGCAAACTGGTCACCGATGCCGCGGTGACCGTGGAATACACCATGGACATGCCCGGCATGATGATCGACAAAGCCGAGGCGAAACACGCTAGCGAGGGTGTCTACGAGGCTCCGGTACGCTTTTCCATGGCTGGGCCATGGGGAGTGACCGTCGGCATCCGGCGTCCTGGACAAGTAGAGGCGCGCGAAAGGTTCACTGTCAGTGTGGGGCAATGAAAAGAGGCTGCTGAGTCTTGCTATTCCTACCCCCTCTGCGGGAGTAGGTTCAATACTGTTCGGCCCGATTGTTGCCGAAGGCGCTCTGTCCCTCAGGCCGGCCTTGAAAGACCGACCTACCTTCATGGGCCGCTCCGCGGCACCCGCCAGCACGGCGTGCTGGCCTGAGGGTAGCCGGGGGTTTCAACCCCCGGCGGTGAGAGAGGCGGATTGTTGCCCCAGGGGCAGTATTTGTGCCGAACAGTATTGGGGGAAGGTTAGGATGGGGGATACGGCTCTGCCGCGCGCCCCCTCACCCTGTCCCTCTCCCACCAGGGGAGAGGGAACCCAAAGCTGATCGCTGACTGCTGAAGGCTACCGTATGATCAACCATCTCATTGACGCGAGCGCTCGCAACCGTTTCCTAATACTGTTACTGGCTTTCTTGGCAACCGCCTGGGGCGTACGGGCCATGTTTCGTGTTCCCCTCGATGCCATTCCCGATCTTTCTGACCCCCAAGTCATCGTCTTTAGCGAGTGGCCCGGCCGCAGTCCGCAGCTTGTTGAAGATCAGATTACCTACCCCATCGTCTCCTCCCTGTTGGCCGCGCCACGCGTGAAAGCGGTACGCGGGCAGTCGATGTTCGGCGATTCCTTTGTCTATGTCATTTTCGAGGACGGAACTGACCTCTACTGGGCCCGTAGTCGGGTGCTGGAATATATGCAGGGGCTTAATGGCAAATTGCCCGAAGGAGTCACGCCGACTCTCGGCCCCGACGCGACTGGGGTCGGCTGGGTCTATGAATATGCCCTGGTGGATGAGAGCGGACAGCACAATCTAGCGGACTTGCGTTCGTTTCAAGACTGGTCGCTGCGCTACTGGCTGCAAAGCGTCCCCGGTGTGGCTGAGGTGGCCAGCGTGGGCGGGTTTGTCAAACAGTACCAGGTCAACATCGACCCCGATCGGCTGCTGGGGTACAACATCTCCTTGCCCACAGTGATTAACGCCATTCGTATGAGCAACAACGACGTGGGCGGCCGCGAGATCGAAATTGCCGGCACTGAACACCTGGTGCGCGGCTTGGGCTATATTACGTCGACTGCGGATATTGAGACGATTCCCGTTGCCACCAACGGCAACGGCACGCCCATCCTCATCCGTGACCTTGCCACCGTGACGTTGGGGCCGGATCTCCGCCGCGGGATTGCCACCCTCGACGACAAAGGCGAGGTCGTCGGCGGCATCGTGGTCATGCGCTACGGGGAGAACGCACTCAACGTGATTCGCAGGGTGAAGGCCAAGCTCACAGAGATCGCGCCCTCGCTGCCGCCCGGGGTCAAGATTCTCCCGACCTACGATCGCTCCGACTTGATCCTGCGGGCGATTGATACCTTGCGGCACACCCTCACCGAAGAGATGGTGATCGTGAGCCTCGTCATCCTAATTTTCCTCTGGCATATCCCCAGTGCCATTATTCCCATCCTCACCATTCCCACGGCGATCATTCTGGCGTTTATCCCGATGGATCTGCTGCACGTCACCGCCAACATTATGTCCCTGGGCGGGATTGCGGTGGCCATCGGCGCCATGGTGGATGCCGCGATCGTGGTAGTCGAGCAGACCCATAAGAAGCTGGAACACTGGCAAGCAGAGGGACGTAAAGGAGATTACCACGAGGTCGTCATCTCTGCCGTAAAAGAGGTGGGCGGGCCGAGTTTCTTTGCCCTGCTTATTATCGCTGTCTCCTTCATTCCCGTGTTCGCCTTGGAGGCCCAGGAGGGACGCCTGTTCAGGCCGTTGGCCCTGACGAAGAACTTCTCCATGGCCATCGCCGCCGTCCTGGCCATTACGTTGGACCCAGCCATCCGGCTGCTGTTTACTCGCGTCGATCCCTTCACCTTCCGCCCGCGTTGGCTCTGTCGCCTGGTGAACGCCATCCTGGTCGGCACGATTCACAGTGAAGAAAACCACCCGATCAGCCGGCCGCTCATGCGGCTCTACCATCCGGTGGTGGAATTTGTCCTGCGCCGCCCGGGGTTCGTGATTGCCACCGCGGTCCTGGTCGTCCTGGTAACACTCCCCGTCTTTCAACGGCTGGGCTCGGAATTCATGCCGCCTTTGAACGAGGGCACGATTTTGCATATGCCGACGGCCTTACCGGGCATCTCGCCGACCGAGGCGCGGCGCGTGCTGCAGGTCGAAGGGAAGGCCCTTATGCAATTCCCCGAGGTGGAGCACGTGTTCGGCAAGATCGGGCGTGCCCAGACGCCGACCGATCCGGCCCCGCTCAATATGGTCGAGACCCTGGTTACACTTAAACCGGAAGAAGCCTGGCGGCCGGGCGTCACCTGGGACTCGCTGCTCGCAGAAATGGATCGTACGTTGCGTCTGCCCGGCATGCCCAACATCTGGTGGATGCCGATCCAGACCCGCACCGAGATGCTGGCCACGGGCATTCGCAGCGTACTGGGCATCAAAGTGTTAGGGCCAAGGTTGGAGGGGATCGAGCAGATTGGGCAGCAGATCGAGGCCGTCCTCGCGCCCCTGCAGGGCACACGCAGTGTCTATTATGACCGCACGCTTGGCGGCTATTACCTCGATTTCCATATCAAGCGAGACGAGGCAGCACGCTACGGCCTGACCGTTGGTGACGTGGAGGACATCATTGAGACCGCGATCGGCGGCAAGAACATTGCGCAAACGGTGGAAGGACGCGAGCGCTATCCCATCAACGTGCGCTACGCGCGCGAGCTGCGCGATGATGTCGAGATGCTCAAGCGCGTGCTCGTACCGACGCCGAGTGGCGCGAAGATCCCCATCGTGCAGCTCGCCGAGTTACGGTTCTCGCAGGGGCCGCCGATGATCCGCGACGAGCTAGGGCAGTTAGTCGGCTTTGTCTTTGTCGATGTGGTAGGCCGCGACCTCGGCGGTTACGTCGAAGAAGCTAAGCAGACCGTGGCCGAGCGGGTGCAGATGCCCCCCGGGTATACGCTGCTGTGGGCCGGGCAGTTCGAGTATCAGCTCCGCGCCAAGGAGACGCTGAAAGTCGTCGTGCCCTTTACGCTGCTGATCGTCTTTCTGCTCCTGTACCTTAACACCAAGTCCGTGGCCAAGACTCTGATTATCCTCGTGGCCGTGCCGTTTTCGGCGGTGGGCGCGATCTGGCTGCTATATCTACTCAACTACAACTTGAGCGTGGCAGTATGGGTCGGGCTCATCGCCCTGATGGGGGTCGATGCCGAGACCGGGATGTTCATGCTGCTTTACCTCGATCTGGCCTATCACGAGCGGCAGGAGAAGGGGCTGATGAGGAGCTGGGAGGACCTCAAACAGGCAGTGATTGCCGGCGCGGTGCAGCGCCTGCGGCCCAAGGTCATGACCGTGGGGGTAATGTTCCTGGGGCTGGTGCCCATCATGTGGAGCCACGGAACCGGCGCCGATGTGATGAAGCGTATCGCCGCGCCGATGATCGGCGGGATTTTCACCTCGTTCCTACTGGAACTCGTGGTGTACCCGGCGATCTTTGCCCTGTGGAAATGGCGGGCAGAGGTGAAGCCATGTATAGTGCGAGCAGAGGCCGTTGCCTAATATGAAAGCCGCTGTCTCTCTTCAGTAGATGGAATCAGTCTCCGCAGGGAGGGTAGTATGTACTTTGTCATTGGCGACTACATGGCCGGGATGTTTATTGGTGCGCTGACCGCGCTCGGGGTACGAGCGGCTGTCTGGCTTGGCATGGACATGGTCATCGCCATGTTACTCGGGATGGTCATCGGAATGGCGATTCATCTCGTCCTCGGGCTGGTGCTTTCGCCGTGGCTCGGGATGTTCGAAACCATGATACCGGCATCTGTGATCGGCATGTACGGCGGGATGTTCTTTGGCATGCGCGATGCGATGGCTGCCGGTTCGCCAACGCTGACCGCGGCGGCGACCGTCGGCATGCTCTTCGGCGCGCTCGTAGTGCTCGGCATCAAGGTCTACGACCGCGCTCTTCGCGGTGCTGTCGTTGACGCCGGGGATTGAACAGGGAGGTTTCTCATGGACACGGAAACACAACGTAAGTGGGACGAAGCAAGCCGCACCTTCGACTGGTTCACGTTTGCCGACGATCATCGCCTCGGGCCGCACAAGCGCCGGCTGTTCAGCAAGATCCGTGGGGCAACGCTAATGGTTGCCGCCGGGACAGGCAACGATTTCAAATTCTTCCCGCCCGGTCAGCACATTACCGCAATCGACATCAGCCCCAAAATGCTGGAGCGAGCCGCCCAGAAGGCCGCGGCCTACCAGGGAACCATCGAACTCCGTGTGATGGACGTGTGTGCGCTGCCATTTCCGGATGCTAGTTTCGATACCATAGTGACCGTCTGCACATTCTGCTCGGTCCCAAAGCCCGTGGCCGGCCTACGGGAACTCTATCGAGTGCTGAAACCAGACGGCCAATTACTGATGTTCGAGCACGTGCGCAGCAAGATCGGTCCATTCGGTATCTTTCTTGACCTCATGACACCTCTCTCCCGGCGCCTCGGGCCAGACCTGAACCGAGACACCGTAGGTAATGTGCAGAAGGCAGGCTTCCGGCTTCGCCGGGAAGAGAACGTGTATCTCGACATCGTGAAGATCATAGAAGCGGTGAAGGGATGAACTGAGCGCACCGCCGCGCCGATGATCGACGGGATTGTACGTCGTTTGTGCTAGAGCTGATTGTCTACCCGGCGATCTTTGCTCTGTGGAAGTGGTGGGGGGAGGTGAGACCAGGCATAATCGGCAAGCCGTAGGGAAGAGAGGAGAAACGGGGATGTCAAAGGAGATTCTGAAGGAGGAAATCAAGTTTTTAACCGAGGTCTTCCGTCTATTGTGGATAACGCTCCTGGGCGTCGGCGGTGGAACAATCAGCCTGGGAATCGGGGAGCGTACGGCTCTGAAAGGCGCCCTTACCGTGGCAGGGGTCCTGACTTTCGACTTGCTTGGTGCTGTGGTACAAAAGCTTCAGCAACACATTCGTCGCCTGATCGCACAGATTCCGGAGGGTTAAACATGTCAGATTTTGTTGTTGGCTTGATGGGTATCGTGATCCTTGCCTGGCTTACCTACACTGCCTGGAAGGTAAGCCAGTAATCTCTGCCCCCATGCCAGCCCCAGTGGTGTTCGAGGCTTGTCTGCTCAAGTTGAGAGTTCCTCCAACAACCCCTTCGCCTCTTGCAAGTCTTTCGTATCAAACCCTTCAGTAAACCAGCCGTAAATCTCCGCCAGCATCTGCCGGGCTTCGGCTTTCTTACCTTGCTGTTGCCACAGCCGAGCCAAACTCATCACTGCGCGCAGCTCCAGCGACTTTGCTTGTTGCTGGCGAGCAATCTCGATGGCCTTGAGAAAACACGCTTCGGCTTGGGTGCTAGGTGTTAGATGTTGGGTGTTAGGGATTTCGGACTGTGGACTGTGGACTGTGGACTGTGAAGAAACGCTCGCCACTTTTGCCCACCGCAGCCAATGCCTCCGCCAGCAGAGTAAGCCCTTCCTCTGCCTGCCCCGCTTTCCCATATGCCTCGGCCAGTAGAGTAAGAAAGTGCAGCCGAAACACCTCTGCCCCCGTGGTCCACAAGGCGGCCAGTCCCTGGCGCATCTGCACAATGCCCTCCTCTCCCTGTCCCTGCTCGGCCAGCGCCCAACCCCGCAGGATAGTTCCCCGCGCCAACAAGAGCGGAAACCCCTGCTCGCTAGAGAGTGCAATCGCTGCTTCTGCCCGCTCTTGGGCTGCCTGCCCCTCTCGGCGGAACTGATGAAGCATGGCAGCCAGGACCGGGGCACCAGCCAGGCTATAGGAGTAAGACAGTTCCTGGGCCAGGGTCAGTGCGTTGTCACTTCTCTTTAGGGCCTGAGCCGGATAGCCCAGATGCCATAGGGTCAAAGCTGCGAGCAATAGACAGCTAATCCCGGAGTCCTGTCCATAAAGAAAGGCGTGGGAGCGGTGGAGCAGGGGGTTGTAGAGGGTAATCCCCTGCTCCACGTGTTCTCGGGCTAGGGCAAACTCTCCAAACCAAAACAAGCTCTGCCCTAGCGCAAAGTGGGCCTCCATGAGGAGAGCCGGGTCTTGGGTATTCCAGGCTAGGGTGAGAAGCTGCTCCCCCAGTTTACGCGCCGTCAATAACTCTGCCCGAGTGGTATAAAACCCGCACAGTCCATACAGCACCGGGAAGAGTTGAGGAGTCTCACCCACCTGCTGACATAGCTCTCGTGCCCGGGCGTAGGCTTGTCCCACTTCCGGGGCAGCCCAGCCCTTGGTGGCCATCAAAGCTGGGTTGAGAGCGGTCTGCAAGAGCAGTTCCTGCTGGGCACGCTCGGGAGTATTGGGTAGGGCCGCGAGCAACTCCAGCCCTTTGGTGAGGTGGCTGATCACTTCCACATGGGCTGACTGTTGAGTGGCTCTCTGCCCCGCCTTCTGCCAGTAAGGAATAGCCTGTTCGCTGAGCCCCGCTTCGGTGTAGTGATGCGCTAACAACTCAGGCTGAGTCTCTTTGGTCTCGACAAACTTCTCTTCTAACACTCGAGCAATCAATTGGTGATACTGCTGTCGTTTACTCTTGAGCAACGATTGATAAGCGGCGTCTTGAATAAGGGCATGCTTAAAGGCGTAATGAGCCTGCGGCGGCTGTCCCCGCTGATACAACAACTCCGCCTCCACCAGCTTCGCTAACGCTTGCTGTAAGCTTCTCTCGTCCACCGGCGCGACTGCCCGCATCAGTTCGTAAGAAAACTCTCGCCCCAGGGTCGCGCCCAACTGCGCCACTTCTTTGACCGCGGCGAGCCGATCGAGCCGTGCCATCATGGAGTCTTGCAACGTGGCCGGAATCGCCAACAGTGGTAATGGACCGGTAAGCGCATACGCCCCATCCACTTCTCGCAGGAGGCCGGATTCCAGCACCATCTTCGTCAACTCTTCCACGAACAAGGGCACGCCATCGGTCTTGATTCTGATCTGTTGGGTCACCTCGGTCGGCAAGGCTTTGCCGCCGGTCACTCGTTCGACCATCGTCTCGACTTGCCTGTGCCCTAAGCGACTGAGGGAGAGTAGTGTCAGATGAGAGAGCATCGCCCACGGTGGATGAAAGTCAGGCCGAAAGGTGAGGAGAATCAACAGCCGGGCGGTAGGAGTGTGGTCGATCAGCAGCCCCAAAAACTCCAGGGTAGAGGGATCGACCCAATGCAAGTCTTCCACGATCAACAGCACCGGCCGTTGTTCCGCCTCCTTGAGCAACCATTCTTGCAATGCCTCTAGGGTCTTCTGCTTCTGGCGCTGTGGGGTGAGGTTCAGCGGAGGATAGTGGTCAGGAAGCGGAATGGATAATAGCGCGGCGAAAAGGGCAAGGATGTCGGGTTGTGAGGACATGCCGCGCTGGACCTCTACTTCCAGCTTGCGCAGCTTTTCCTCAGGCGCATCTTCCCGAGTGAATTGCAGCAGCCGCTGCAAATGGTCAATCATGGGGTAGAGTGCGCTGTTCTGGTAATAGGGCGAGCAACGGCACTCGACCCGCGCGTGTTCTTCTCTCGCAATGTGCTCCTTAAGCACCTGGACAAGGCGCGATTTGCCAATCCCGGCCTCGCCGTTCAGCAGGACGACTTGTCCGTCTCCCGCCGAGGCTTGCTCCCAGCGCCTGAGCAGTAAACTCACTTCCTCTTCCCTGCCCACTAACGGCGTCAGACCGGTGGTGATTGCAACCTCTAAACGGCTGCGCCCACTCTCGCCGACGACCAGGTAGACCGGCATCGGCGTCGAGATGCCTTTCAACGTGTGCAATCCCAGGTCTTGGCAATCGAGATAGCCGGCAATCAGCCGATGGGTAGCGGCGCTGATAACGACCGTGTTGGGCTCGGCCAGTCCTTGAAGTCGAGCGGCAATGTTGGGAGTGTCACCCAGGGCTAATTGCCCATGCCTGCCGCCTTCACCGATATCGCCGACCACGACCAACCCAGTGTGGATGCCGATGCGCACTTGCAGAGGTACATGGCCAGTGGAAGGGCTGGGCCGAAGCCGTGCCCCTACCACCGTCACAATTTCCAGCCCAGCCCGTGCTGCTCGCTGGGCATCATCCTCGTGAGCAGCCGGATAGCCAAAGTAGATCAGGAGCCCATCGCCAAGATACTGCGCGATATGTCCCTCGAAACGGTGAATGACTTCCGCACAGACCCGTTGATACTCCTGCACAACGGTACGCCACTCTTCAGGGTCCATTCGTTCCGAGAGCGCGGTCGAGCCGACTAAGTCACAAAACATGACTGTGAGCTGACGGCGTTCGCCGACATCCCGTCTAGGGTCTAGCGTCTGGAGCTTCGAAGAGTCCGGCGTCCGTAGTCCGGCGTCCGCAGTCTGCGGAATGGGAGGTGGGGAGGAACTGGCTACTGAGAACTGACTACTGGCAGCTGAAGGGTCGCCGACCCAAACCAGTACGTTTCCACCATCATCGACAGCCAACCGCTTGGCGTCGATGAGTTCGGACTTGAGATCCTCGAGATCTTCGTCATCTAGTGCCAACCGTCGCTTCAGCGCCCGGTATGATACCCGGCCCTCACGCTGGAGGAGGGCGCAAGCCTGCGCCAAGATCTCATCAAAAGTCATGGTCGGTCTTCCGTCCTGCTTTCCCGGGGTGCCGACATTATCCTGCGAAAGGGGCAACGTTGTCAAAGGCGCGCGAGCTTTCTCTTGACTCTGAAGGGTTTTCTCCCGTAGAGTCGTG
>JACQEL010000671.1 GCA_016200595.1 Deltaproteobacteria bacterium | reverse complement strand
GCGAATCTTGACTCTGCCACTGCTGCCGCTCTCCTCGATGTGATGGAACACCTCAATCGTGCGACCGGTACGACTTTCATCTTTTCTACCCATGATCCTCAGGTCATGGAGCGGGCTCACCGGTTGATCCGTTTGCGCGACGGTCAGATAGTAAGCGATGAGGCGCATACAAGCCACACGCTCTCGTCCTGAAAGCGGAATGCACTGATGATGAGCCTTCCTGTAGGGAATGGCCATAAGAATCGGTTTGGAGAATACCGATCCTGAGCTATGGCAAGACTCGCCCTGAAACAACGAATCCGAGAGATTTAGCAAAAGCTGTCGCACCTCGAGGCGAGACTCGACCAAATCGCCGCTGGCTTCTCCAAATAGTGAAGAATTTCCCACTGATTGAAAGTCATTTGCTACCCCTCGTGCGGAAGGGCCGATCGCCCTCACAGAGTGGAGGTCGTAGGCCGGGATAAGGCCACAGGCCATTCCCGGCGTGATCATCTAGGCCGGAAACGCTTCGCTTATTCCGGCCTACCATCCTTGTCTCTCCATGCAAATCCAACCCGCGGGAAACCCCAGATCCAGCCATTGCCAACAGGCGAGACTCCAACCGTGTCCTTCCACAGCAAGAGCAGCCACGTAGCCGGGGGCAGGGGTCAGCTCCTGGAGAGACCAACGGGAGACTTCGTATGGATCTCGCTGAGTGCTGAGTAATGCTGCCGGTTCCCCGGGAATCAGCGACACATCAAACTGGTCCAAGGGCAGTGACAGTCCTTCGCCTCTGGCCTTGATGTAGGCCTCTTTGCGCGTCCAACAGAGAAAAAACGCATAGGTCCGCAGGTCTAGTGGGAGCGCACGGAGCGTGGCAATCTCCCGGCGCGAGAAAAAGCGCTCGGCGATCTGCTCGACTGCCAGAGCGGAGCGGATATAGTCGAGGTCGATGCCCACCTCCCGGCCGCGAGTGACGGCACACAGAGCCACTCCGTGAGAGTGGGACAGGTTAAAGTGGACCGTATCCCCGCCAGAGTCCCAGGCCAGGGCAGGCTTTCCATGAGAGCTGTAGCAGAAGGACAAACATTCTGGGGCTTTGTGCAAGTAGAAGCCGAGGAGAGCTCTGAGCACTCCTCGAGCGACGATAAAGTGCTCGCGGTCTCTCCGGAAGTAGAACCGCTCGGCCCGCGCTTGTTCATCCGCTGTAAGAGTGTGTCGGAAACTCTCTATTTGTGATGTAGTCCGGTCCAAGGTGGCGCGCCAGACATGGACCTCGTCGCTCCCTAAAATTAACGTTTCAGGTGGCAAGCACCATGGAGGACCAGGAGAGGTAGGGGGTGTTATTTTCACGTGGCCGTCCTCACCAGTACCCGGTCCCCCACATCAAAGCCCGCGCATCCCCGGACTACCTTTCCTTCGACTGGCGGCTCCAGCACCTGCACCCACGTGCCTTTCTCCGAAGCCCCGGTGACAAGCGCGTCAAAGCGTTGGCCGATTCTTGCCTCTGCTGACGATGGCGTGTCATGTCTTGCGTCATACTGTTCTCCCCGAGGGCTTTCTTCTCTCTCCAATCCCGCCATAGCGTATAGGCCTCGCACGCCTATTGACATCCCTGCCAGGCGACGACCTCTCCCCTGTCGGGTTCTCGTGCCGGGTTCTCGTGATGGTCCAAGCAGAAACGATTAGCGCGCGCGATCTCACTCTGCTATTTCTAACTGATTCCATTACTGGGTGGCAAGTTATCATGGTGACAAATCGCGCGGAGTGAGAGAAGGGGGGAATACCTTGCCAACTGAGTCTCCTGGATCTGGACTGCGCACCCCTCGCCTGTTAGTCGCGGGCCTGGTCGCTGTGATCGTGGTCTTGGGGTTGTCGATCGTCATGCTCTCTATCGGGCGCAGCCCAGCACCCACGATACCGGGCCAAGTCGATGCGCTGGCAACGAGCCATGACGCTTGCGTGTCGTGTCACCGCAACACCACCCCAGGCATCGTCCAGCAGTATGGCCACAGTACGATGGCCGCAGCCAAGGTCTCGTGCCGCGACTGCCACGAGGTGAAGGCAGGTTACCCGGGGGCGGTCGAGCACCAGGGAACCTACGTCCTCAACCAGCCTAGTACAGCGAGGTGTGCCCAGTGCCATGCCAACGAGGTGGCACAGTTCCAGCAGAGCCGCCATGGCCTACCAGCCTACGTCGCGGTCGCCGGCAGCAAGGATCTTTCCCCCACGCTCCTGGCCCAATATCAGTCAATCCCTGAAGGACAATTCGCGCCCGATAAATCCCGCAACGTGATCGCTGAGATGGAGGGTTCAGCCATTACGCACTTCGCCTGTGAGAGCTGCCACGCGGTGGGCGCACCGGCGGCGGATGGCACGGTGGGACAGTGCGCCAAATGCCACATACGTCATGAGTTCAGCCTCGAACAGGTCCGCCGACCCGAGACCTGCAACAACTGCCATATCGGCCCCGACCATCCGCAATGGGAGATTTACGTCGAAAGCAAACACGGCGTCGCCTACCACACTGGTGGTGATCATTGGCACTGGTCAGCCAAGCCTGGAATGCTCACGGTACAGGACTTTCCCGCACCGACGTGCGCGACCTGCCACTTCAGCAGCTTCGGTAATCAAGGCACGACGCACGACGTCGGGGACCGGCTGACCTGGTACCTGTTCGCGCCTATCAGCGAGCGGCGTCCCGCCTGGCAGGACAACAAGACCCGCATGCAGGGTATCTGCCGGGAATGTCACAACATGGCATTCGTCGGCGACTTCTACACACGGGCCGATGCGGCTACCGCAGCGCTCAACAGCTTCATCAAGCAGAGCGACACCATCATGGCCGACCTTAAAGCGAACAATCTGCTGACGGACAAGCCGTTCGATGAGCCGATTGATTTCACCCATTTTGAAACCTGGCACCACTACGGTCGCACGGCCAAGTTCGGGGTCTGGATGCAAGGACCGGACTACACCCAGTGGCACGGCGCTTACGAAGTGGTCAAAGGGTTAGCTGAACTGCAAGCGCTGGCAGCAGAAAAAAAAGGGCATCACTGAGCCACTGCTATGCGCCCCATCGATCTCTTACTCCCCGCCGCTCCCTGGCTGCAGCGCCTGCCAGTGTCGCGTGATCAGGGCATGCTCCTGATTGCGGCGGTCGGTGAAATCGGTACGGGATGCGAGACCTATCTCGCGCACACGGCGGGCGGCGCTCTGCGCGGCGCTGAGTGGATTCCGTTTGTGTTCGGACCGGCGGCCGGACTGGTATTGCTGCTCGCCGGCTTTCTTGCCTTTCGCCGACGCACGCTGGCTTCAGTGCTAGCGACCCTTGTATTCGCGGCCAGCATCGTCGTGGGGGGGCTGGGCGCGTATTTTCACGTGCTGCGCGCCATCCTGCCGTCGGCGCCCGTGGGCCAACGGGTCGCGCTTGATCTGTTCTTCTGGGCGCCACCAGTGTTGGGCCCTCTGGCCTTCACCCTCATCGGCGTGTTCGGCACCAGCGCCGCCTGGGTCGAGGACCCACCCGACAGTGGACGCTTAGTGTTACCGGGCGGCCTGCACGTGCAGCTTCCTTACGCTAAGACCCAGGCATATTTCTATATTACCAGTATGGGAATCCTGATTGCCCTGATTTCGGCGACGTTCGACCATGCGAACACCGGTTTCCGCAATCCTTGGCTGTGGTTACCCGTGGGAGGAGGCGTATTTGCCATGGTCGTGGCGGCGCTGCTGGGGATGATTGACCGGCCAACACGTGGCGACCTGTTGACCTATGTCGCGGCGATGGTGGTGCTGATAGTGGTGGGAGTAGTCGGGGCGAGCTTGCATATCAAGCACGACCTGACCGCGGGCGGCGTGGTGGTGCTCGAACGATTCCTACGGGGCGCGCCAGTTTTGGCGCCGTTGTTGTTCACCACCATGGGCCTGCTCGGTCTCACCGCCCTGTTGCCGGAGAAGCAACAGGAGGGAGGAGTTCTCCAGGAATGAGGCACAGCTCAATCGTGCTCAGGGCACCACGTTTGTCTTTTTTCCATCCATGAGCCTCAGGTCATGGAACGGGCTCAGAGGATTTTGCTATGCCTCATACCGCTGAGCCGCGCTCTATGCTTGAGAAGATAGACGATTGTGCTGCTCGCAAAAGCGGGAATCGAGCAGACTGTCCCCCCCAGGGGACTTCACAAGCCGCTCTTTTTCAGATCAGCTTAAATTGTTCATGCTTCATCATGAGGAGGAGGTTGCCATGTCGAACGGCACGAGCGCTGACACCGGCGCAGAGACAAGGTCCTGGCTCGGCTCTGTTTTCGCTTGCGGCAATGAGGCCCTGCTAACCATCGAGGGGGGCGTCTCCGGAATCGGCACTTCGGTCTGGGAAGCCCTGCACGAACACCCGTACATGGGCGCGGTGATTGGTGGCGGTCTGGGCTTTGGCGCTGCGCTGCTACTCGGCGGCGTCGCCGAGTTGGCGGTGACAGCCCTCACTGCCTACGCCGGGTACCGGATACTGGCTTACGGTGAGTCGCTCACCGAGGCGTTCGCGAAAAGCATTCTGCTGAGGGGTGGTACTAGTGAACGCCTTGAGGAGATGCACGAGGAGGACAAAGAACAGGTGGTGCAGGAACAGGTGGAGAAGGAACAAGTGGAGCAAGAACAGCTGGAGAAGGAACAGGTGGCTCAGGCCGCAGAGGAAAAAGTCAAGCAAGAGGCGGCTGCGACAGCGGCGAGGCCAGTGCGCAGGCCAGCAAGTAAACCAGCAAGGAATAGGAAAACCTGATACCGTCGCCAGGTTATGGCAGGAGGAGAAGCAACATGCTCGAGACTATAGTGATCATCTTGATTGTCCTGTGGCTCCTGGGTTTGGTCTCCTCGTATACAATGGGTGGACTCATTCACATTCTCTTGGTCATCGCAGTCGTGATGATACTGCTGCGTATTATTCAAGGACGCAGTCCCTTCTAGCGAGCCTAACCTGCTTCTCTGCAGCCGAGCGCTGGGCGGGAAGCGACCCGGCTGCTACGGTCCCAGGTGTGATCATGTCTCCCTGGCGTGCCGCCCGCGGCGTGGAGTCAGGGAGTTTTCTCCAGGAGGCGACGAGATGAGCGCAGTCAAGATGGTGGCAATCGTACTAATCGCAGTCGGCGTTCTCGGGCTGGTGTATGGCAGTTTCAGCTACACCAAGGAGACCCAGGAGGCCAAGCTGGGGCCGTTTGAGTTTTCGCTGAAGGAGAAACAGACGGTCAATGTCCCAGTCTGGGTGGGGGTGGGGGCGATAGTGGTGGGCGGCGCACTCCTGCTGGTGGGGAGCAAGAAGAGCTAGCGCTTGCCACGAGACCG
>JACQEL010000670.1 GCA_016200595.1 Deltaproteobacteria bacterium | reverse complement strand
CGAAGGGCTCAGGGCGACACAAGAAGGTGGTTTTGTCAGAGGCTTGGAGATCAGTTGTGACCCTTTCCGACGAGATCGAACAACAGACCAAGAGCCTTGGCCGGGAGATTTTTTCTCGTCTTAAGAACGAATCTCCCTCGGTGTTTCACTTTGCCTGGTGGGACGAGAAAATCCTCGATTGGTGCATGCGGGATGAGACGCTTAAGGTACAAATGTTTCGCTTCATCGACGTCCTGCCCATGCTCAAAACCGGGGAACAGGTCGCCCGTCATCTGCAGGAGTATTTTCTCGATCATGCGGACATCTTTCCGATCGCCGTGCAGTGGGGGCTCACCTTCGCCTCCCACCGCTCAGCGGCGGCGCGCGCCGTGGCGCTGGCGGTGCGACGCAACGCTACCCGCATGGCGCAGCGGTTCATTGCCGGCGCGACGCCGGCTGAAGCCTTAACTGCCGTCCGTAAGTTGCGCCGCCAGAGTCTGGCTTTTAAGCCGTCACCTACCAACAACGCTACCGTGAGCTCCTGACTTCGCTTGCTGCCGCCGCTCAGCACTGGGAACCAGTAGAGGTGATTGATAGCGACCACCTGGGACCGATTCCCCGGGTCAATGTCTCGCTCAAGCTCACTGCCTTGTACTCCCAGTACGATGCGATTGCCCCAGCACGCAGTGCCGCGCGCGCCAAGGAACGGCTGCGCCCTCTATTTCGCACTGCTCAAGAGGTCGGTGCCTTCGTGACGGTGGATATGGAGCAGTACGCCTATAAGGATCTCACTCTGCGTGTCTTCAAAGAGATTTTAGAGGAGGATGAGTTTCGTCCCTGGCCGCACGCGGGGATCGTGCTCCAAGCTTATCTGCGTGAGACCGAGCAGGACCTCCACGACCTGCTGACCTGGGTGAAGACCCGTGGTACTCCCATCGGTGTCCGCCTCGTACGGGGCGCGTACTGGGATTATGAGACCGTCATCGCCCGCCAGCGCCACTGGCCGGTGCCAGTTTTCAGCCGAAAATGGGAGACTGACAGCAATTTCGAACGATTAGTGACTATCCTGCTAGAGCACTATCAACTCTTACGGCCAGCCATCGCCACCCACAACATCCGCTCTCTTGCCTATGCGCTCGCTACCGCCCGGCAACTCGGTTTGCCTGAACGGGCGCTCGAGTTTCAGATGCTGTATGGTATGGGCGATGCGATCAAAGTTGCCCTGGTGCAAATGGGACAGCGTCTGCGCGTGTATGCGCCCTTCGGCGAGCTGATTCCCGGTATGGGGTACTTGGTGCGGCGCTTACTGGAGAACACCTCGAACGATTCCTTTTTGCGTCAAAGCTTTGTCGAACACGCCGCGGTGGATGAACTGTTGCGGAGCCCAGAAGAAGAGCGGCTGCATGACTTCGACGTGTCGGCAGACAGTTGCCCGTCTACCAGTGATACGTTCTCCAATGAACCGGAACTCGACTTCGCCCAAGACGAGAACCGCCGCCGCTTCCAGGACGCGCTCGCTGCGGTGCGGCAGCAACTCGGTCTTGCCTATCCCCTGGTGATCAACGGCGAGGAGGTCTTCACCAGTGCGGAGATTGTCTCGCGTAATCCGTCGCATCCAGAAGAGATTGTTGGCCGGGTGGCACAGGCAGGCATCGCCGAGGCGCAGCAGAGTATGACAGTTGCCTGCCAAGCGCTGCCGGCGTGGCGGACAACGCCCGCGACAGAGCGGGCGGATTTTCTGTTCCGTGCGGCCGCCACTCTCCGTGTCCGTCGCGCCGAGTTGGCGGCCTGGGAGGTAGTGGAAGCGGGAAAACCGTGGCGTGAAGCGGACGCCGATGTCTGTGAGGCGATCGACTATCTCCTCTACTATGGCCGCGAGATGCTGCGGCTGGCGCGGGTTCACCAACTCGATGACTTACCGGGTGAGGTGAACTCCTATGGGTACCAACCCCGCGGTGTGGCGGTGGTTATTGCTCCCTGGAATTTCCCTTTGGCGATTCTCACCGGCATGACTGCCGCGGCCTTGGTCACAGGTAACACCGTCATCATGAAACCGGCCGAACAAACCTCGGTCATTGCTGCCAAGCTCATGGAAATCTTCCGCAGCGTGGGTCTGCCCGCCGGCGTCCTCACCTATCTGCCGGGCCGCGGTGAAGAAGTAGGCGAATACCTGGTCACCCATCCACAGACTAACTTGATTGCCTTTACCGGCTCCCTGGCTGTCGGCCTGCGGATCAATGCGCTCGCCGCTCAAATGGTCGAAGGACAGCGGGGCATTAAGAAAGTCATCGCCGAATTAGGCGGCAAGAATGCCATTATCGTGGATGACGATGCTGACCTGGATGAAGCCGTACTTGGCACGGTTGCGTCGGCGTTCAGCTACGCTGGGCAAAAATGCTCGCCTGTTCACGCGTGATCGTCCTAGAGCAAGTCTATGAGCTCTTCCTCAAGCGCTTGATCGAAGCGACACGTAGCCTCCAACTCGGTCCGGCTGAAGATCCCGGGACGTTCGTGCCACCGCTGATCGACGCTGAAGCTAGGCAGAAGGTGCGGCATTATATCGCGGTCGCCAAGGAAGAAGGGCGAGTAGTGTTGCAGATGGAGGGACCAGAGGAAGGATACTTCGTGGGACCAACGATTGTGACCGACGTCTCTCCTCAGGCGGTCATTGCTCAAGAAGAAATCTTTGGTCCGGTAGTGGTGGTCCTCAAGGCGGGAAATTTCGCCGAGGCCGTGGAAATCGCGCTGAGTACTCCCTCTGCCTTAACTGGCGGCCTGTATTCTCGCAGCCCGGCCCATATTGACCGGGCGCGGCAAGACTTGCGCGTGGGCAATCTGTACCTCAATCGTAAGATCACCGGCGCCTTGGTCGGCCGTCAGCCTTTTGGCGGTCTGGGACTCTCAGGGATCGGCTCCAAAGCCGGTGGCCCGGACTACCTGCTGCAGTTTCTCGAACCCCGCGTGATCAGCGAAAATACCTTGCGTCGAGGGTTTGCTCCCAGGGGCGACGACTCTCACCCTGCGCCCAGCCTCTCCTAAGCCCAGCCTGTTCTGTCCGGAAAGAAGAAAAAGAAGGACCTTTCTCACCACCAGCCGTCAGCTCTCCACGGAAACGCCAGAGTTGTGGCCAGTTGACGGCCGTCTCCTCGCTACGACGCCACCACAGGATTCTCTAACACGCCGACTTTCTCCACTTCGATCCGCACCGTGTCCCCGGGCTGGAGGAAGCGCGGCGGGTGGCGAAACCAACCGACGCCGGCCGGTGTCCCGGTGGAGATCACATCTCCCGGCTCCAAGGCGAAGATGTGGGAGAGGTAGTCGATAAGATAGTTCACATTGAAGATGAGATGACGGGTGTTAGAACGCTGCATCTCTTGGCCGCTGACGAGCGTACGGATATCGAGAACGTGTGGGTCGGGTATCTCATCACGCGTAGTGATCGCCGGCCCCATCGGTGCGAACGTGTCGAATGATTTACCGGCGGTTGGACTGCTATGCTGCTGATAGTCACGGCCGCTCACATCGTTACAAATTGTGTATCCGACGACATAGTCAAGGGCATTCGTACTCGAGACCTCCTTGGCGCGTTTGCCGATGACAACCGCCAACTCGCCTTCAAAATCGACCATGCTCGTCACCAGCGGGATGCGGATCGGCTCACTGGTAGCGATCACCGCGGACACCGCTTTGGTGAAGATTGTGGGATACTTGGGTTTCTCACGTCCGCCCTCAGCGGCATGGTCGGCGTAGTTGAGGCCGATGCCGATAATCTTCCCTGGCTGGGGGACAGGCGCCAGCAGACGCACGGCGGTGAAGGCGAGCGCAGCGCCTCCTTTCGCTACAGCTTCCCGGGCCTGGGCCAGCGCGGTGTCTCCTTGTTGCAGGAAGGCCAGCATATCTGCCGGTAAGGTGCCCCCGGAAGCTGTGGGCAGATCGATAATCCCGGCATTCGTGAGGGCGCCGATACTCCGTTGACCGTTGCGTTCATAGCTAACAAGTCGCATCAGGATTCTCCTTTGCTAGTGGGACCTTGACTTGCAGGACCTTGTACCACACTTGATAAGGGCACGGCGAGAGAGAAGCGGGGTTGCGAAGGAGGAGGAGTAGTGAAGCGAAGCCTGGTTCTCCTGTTGATGATTCTGAGTACGGCTGTCTTTCTTCCTTCCTTGTTTTATTTAGATGTCATCAGCGGCCACGAGGCGCGGGAAGGGGTGCGCCTGCGTGAGATGTTAGGGACGGGCCAGTGGTTTGTCTCTTCGGTACTCCGCAAACCGCCACTGTACTACTGGATGAGTGGCACCATTGCCCAACTGCGCGGCGGCCCCCTGGATGCCATTTCTTTGCGTTTGCCCTCAGCTCTGCTGGCAGGGTTAGGGGTGGTGGTGGTGTTTTGGCTGGGCCGTTATGCCGCTACCCCGCGGGGAGGAGCCTGGGGGGGAGTGATTCTGCTCACTTCTCTCCTCTACGTGCAACAGGGGCGGGGCCGCTCCTGACCTTTGCTGTGCTCGGCGGTGGCTGGTATCTCTGCGCCTTCTGGGGCAGCGGAGCCGAATTCTGGCACACCCAGATTATGGAAGAAAACGTGGCACGCTTTGTCGGCGGGATCGACAAGATGTCGTTCTTTTATTACCTTGGTCCACTTCTGTTCAAGTTTGCTCCGTGGAACCTCTTCCTCCCCGCCGCGCTCTGGCGGGCCTTCAAGGAAAAGCAGGAAGGTCCCGTTTTTTTGGCACTCTGGTGGCTCACCGTCATGCTCTTCTTTCAGCTCTCCGCTTATAAGCGTGCGCGGTACCTCTTGCCAGCCCAGCCGGCCTCTTCTCTCCTGGTGGGCTGGTGGCTCGCGACACGGCTGTCGGCTGGAACAGTGACAGTACAAGGCTGGAAGTGTAGGAAGCACGGGCTCGTGCTGCTCTCCGTCGTCGTTATGCTGGTGGCCGCCGCAGGATTACTGGTGCTCTGGGGGGCAGGGGAAACCGGACCATTCTCGTGCGGCCAGCTGCTCTCTTATGCTGCACGGGAAACCCACGAGCAGATCACCCTGTATTGTCACTGGCTGGCGCGGCATTTCTGGGCTGGGGTGGTGTGGTGGAGCCTGATGGCGCTGTGTTTCTTTTTCTTCCTGCGCTTTCTCGCTCAGGTCCATCTCGAGCGAGCAGTGGTCTCGTTGAGCCTCGCCTTGTTACTGGTCTACAGTACTTTTTATCCTTCATGGCTAACGGTTACCAGTTGGGCAGAGTCCCCACAGGGGTATGTCAACAACATCGTGGAAAAGATTGGACCGGGAGGGCAAGTGGCCTTCATCGACCCGTGTGCCGATCAGGGGTTTACCGTGCTCTTCGCGCTGCAAGAGCGAGCACAGGTGACCGCGGTGCAGTGGCCCTGGGAGGCGCCGACGCCGCCGTCTTTGCCAACCGGGTACTATTTAGTCTCGGATGATAGACGAGCAGAGGTCACCTCGCGGGCCGCAGGGACGTGGTCCGAAGTAGTGCGGGACACCAGTCCGCTCAGGTGGCCGCTGACCTTGTTCTTTT
>JACQEL010000656.1 GCA_016200595.1 Deltaproteobacteria bacterium | reverse complement strand
TCTCCCTTACCTCACCCCGTCCGAACAAGCGGTCTACCTCCGCCTCTGGCGGCTCTCCCATGGCGCAGGCAAAGACCAGTGCGCGATCCGTTATGAGGACTTGGCGAAGCTCGCCCACGTCTCGCGCTCGACCCTCAAACGCACGCTCAGAAAACTCAGCCAGCGAAAGCTTGTCAAAGTGGAGTGGCACACCAAGCGGGCGTCGATGGTCACCTTCTCTGCCCAACCGCTTGCTCCTACCAAAACCGTCGAACTGGGGATGACTTCGAAGTTGTATAACCTGTTCGAGGACGAAGACCGGGCGCTCTTTCTCTCCTGCAAACGCGCCCTCTCACCGAAAGAACTGAAGGAGATCGAGGAAGACGCCGGCGACCCGCGCTTTTTGTAGGCGACTGTGAGAAGCGAGAGGGAAAAAACGAGGGGGCTTATGGTGTGGGAGCCTCAGACCGCCTGAGAAACTTTCCGATAGCCACCCTCGACTTTCCGTACCTTCTTGTCTTTCATCCAGCGGGACATATAGACGTAGACATGACCCAGTGGTTTGCCCGCCTTTTGCGCTACCTCTTGGATAGTAAACCGAGTCGGCAGCCCCTTTAAGATCGTGCTCCAGTCGAGCCGGGGTCGCTCAGCAATTCCCGGTCAGCGAGCTGGAGAGACTTCGAGCGTACCGGCAGGAAGCAGTGGAGCGCGCGGGCAGACGGGTTCCCCTCCAGAGGTCGCACAGGAGCGGGAGCCCCTGTGCGACCTCTCTGAGTCGTGCGCCGGTAGGAGGTGGTGCGGCAAATAGGAGTCGATCCTCAGTCGGGCTGAGGGGGTAGCAGCTGTAGTCAAAAATGGTTTCTTACCTGCCCAGGGTGGTGCCTGGCCTCCGCCTCTGCTTAAGGACCTGTGGCAGTCTCGCGTAAGTGGTAGTGTAGCAGGGCCTCCCAATTGTCAAACTCGAGCAGATAGAAGGCGCTGCGGAACAGCGTCCACAAGCCCCGGCGCGATTCCCCCGCCCGACATTGCTGATAGAGGCGATCCCCGAACTCCAAAAGCTTATGGGCCACAAAGGCCAAGAGGTTGAGCAGATAAAAGACCAGGGAAAGCGTCTGTTGGCCATGCCCGTAGTTGTGCGCCACTTCGTAGCCGTGATTTTTATGCACGTTGAACTGCTCATTTTCGATTTTCCAGCGCGACCGCCCGATCCCCACAATCGACGCCACGGTCTCAGGCGTCACGACAAAGTCGGGCACCCACGAATTATGGTAGCCGACTGTCCCATCGGGCCGGCGTTCCCAGACTTCGACGAAGTTGACCCGCACGGTACCTGCCTGCGTGAGGGGGACATCGGCGGCGCTGCGATACTCGAAAGAGCGGCGGTGACGTCCGGCCCCTTCTGCCCAGGTCCCGCGTCCTCCACACTCCCCCCGCTGCTCCCGGTCCTCAAGCTGCTTGAAGAGAGCCCTATGCGAAGTCGGCTTGGCTACCCGCACGAAGCCCAGCCGCCGCGCGCGCAGCTCCTCAATAAAGGGTTCATGCGCATAGAGATCGTCGCCCACGATACACAGGGATAACTGCCGATGTTCCGCCCGCAGCCGGGTTACTAACCCTTTGGCCGCCGTCAGTTCACAGTCTTGCTTCTGCTGCCCCTCGGTCTTGTGCACTTCTTCGGCATCTAGCGGTAAAATCGCGTGACTCCCCGCCCGCGTCACCGTCGCTGCCACCACCACATGTGAATAGTGCGTCTCCCCGTGGGCCTGCCGCTGGTGCAGACAGCTGGGACAGTGAATCTGCGTCGAATGAAAGTACTCGCTCCCCTCCAGCACCGTCGGGTAATACTTCTCGCCGCCGACCTCGGTCACAAACCGCGCCGTCCATCCCACCCCCCGCATCTGTTCGAAGGTCTGGGGCAGCACCCGCCGTAAGGGCTCGGGGGGCACCCCGTCCAAAATCTCCCGCATTTGCGTATCCGACGGAATCTCCTCCACCGCAAAGACCCGTTCCAGATTCGAGCGTCCCGTCCGTTGCTGCATCCGCCGCTGATATTCCAACAGACTCGGATGTTGAGAGAACAGCAGGGCAAACGCACTCATCAACACGGCGGGTAATTCCCAGGTGATGCGCCGGGGATCGCGTTGGTCGGCAATAGCTGCAAAGGTTGTCGCCAGCATGTCCCGAAAGGCGTCAAAGGTTAACTTCTGTAAAGGGCGCATGGCCGCAGTCTACCGGCTCTTGCTCCACCGTGCACCCGCTCAAGCGCAGAAACTCCCCTGACCAACTCCTCTCTTCTCCTTCACTTTTTCGCTCACCGGGAATTGCTGCCCGCATGGCTGGAGCATACGACGGACGTGGCGCAAACTGCACTTGGGGGTGGACGAAGTCACGGGCGAGATTGTCGCGGCGGTGGCCAGCGAAGCTGGAATCTCGGATGACGACGCGTTGCCGGACATATTGATGCAGGTGGAGGGAGACATTAGCCAAGTGAGTACCGATGGGGCCTATGACAAGCGGCATTGTTACGACGCGCTGGCCGCGCGCGGGGCCAAGGCGGTGATTCCGCCGCGGCGGGACGCCAAGATCTGGCAGCATGGCAACTGCGCAGGCGCGCCCTGGGAACGGGATGAAACCCTGCGGGCGATCCGGCACAAGGGCCGGCGGCGGAAGCAGGACTCGGGCTATCATCGGCGCAGTTTGGCGGAGACGACGTTCTTTCGCTGCAAGACTCTCTTTGGTC
The DNA here is from genome assembly GCA_016200595.1 of Deltaproteobacteria bacterium. Taxonomy (GTDB): domain Bacteria; phylum Desulfobacterota; class Binatia; order Bin18; family Bin18; genus JACQEL01. The sequence goes on along the minus strand of JACQEL010000656.1, from coordinate 1,903 downwards.
CCACGTTGCACGCCCGCACCTTCCCGCAGCAAGCGACGGAACTCTTTATCAAAGTGGCTGCGTTGAATCGTATGACGCATCTGGGAATGCCCGACAGCTATAGCCTCGCTGCGTAGACTGGATCAGGAGCAGGAACAAACTGTTCGCTGAAATCTTCGTGAAACAAAGCCCAATTTGTCTGAAAACTTAGGAGATACTGTCGGCCAACTCCTCAAGCAGCAAGAGCCGCAAAATGCGACGTGCGCGTTGTCGCTTTGGGCACTTTGTCAAACCAGGCAATAATACGTCTCACGTTAATTGCCACCGCCGTGAGCACGTGTTGCAGATGGGTCTTGGGTAACCCCCGATAGCGACTCCGCCGTGCGCCAAAAGCTCGGACACTTTGGGAGATGGTCCCTTCAATCCCCGCCCGCCGCGCGTAGCGCTTCTGCCCCGCTGCGGTGGCCTGAGTCGCCCGTGCCGTTTGCAGCGCTTCGTGCTGGGCGCGCGGCAGGAGCTTCAGGAACCGCGCTTGGTGGGGCGAGCGGGTACACAAGTGGCGGGCGGGACAGGCGGCACAATCCTGGGTGCGAAAATGCGCAGCAAACCACGGATCCCGACTCGGATCACGCCGTTCCCGCCACGGCAGGGACCATTTCCCTCCAGGGCAGCGCACTTGCTGCCGTTCCCAATCGACGAAGAATTGGTCGTGGCTATAGGCGCCCGGCACCTTGGTTTGCCACCCCGCTTTGGGACGCGGGGGGCCGACCAACGTAATGGCGTGCTCCCGTCTGCTATGCACTAAGAGTTCCGCATCAATATACCCGGCATCGACGATATGCTCCCGTGGGGGCAGCTGGCGTTGAACCAGCGCGTCCTGAATGAGTGCGGTACACTGCGAGTCATGCACCGTAGCCGGGGTGGTGTGGACGTGAGTAATCAGCGCGGGCTTGTGGCGATCGCAGGTCTCCGTGTAGTGCACCAGATACCCCAGCCAATGGAGAGCCTGTTTGGTGCGATAGCGCGCATCAAGGTCATACGGGGATTCGAGTTGGGTCGCCGCGCGAGGTAATTCTTTGAGCTCCTTCCAGCGCACCGCACTGCGGCCAGCGGCGCCGTCCGTGGGCAGTGGCTCCGTCAGCCGCTCATACTGCTGCGCCCAGATGACGGTGAGCGTCTTGACGCTCGCTAACTCGCGCAGGTGCGCGGGCGTAGTGGGAGCGGCCAACTGCTCCAGGAGATAAAAGCCGTCCTCCCCCACCGTGTGGGCGTAGTGCGCGCGCGCCTCGTGCCCCTTGGGGAAGCGCCCCTGGTCGCTGCGGTGCTGATACCGGTCGTAGGTCATGGTCTAGAGTTCCTGTAAAAGGTGGGGAGTAGACGGGAGGCACTTCAGGGATAAGTAATCAGGTTGTGAAGGCGATTACGACACCACAGAAGGAGGACTCCCGTATGGAGAAGAGGATAGCACCGAGTGAGAAGAAAGCCCAGGCGTTGCAAGCCGTGTTGCAGGGCCAGCTCGATGGGCAGGATGGGGAGGAAATATTGAGCACCTTAGTTCGGCTGTCGACGGAGCGAGTGATCCAAGAAGCGTTGGAACAGGAACAAGCGGTGGCCTTGGGGCGAGAGCGCTATGAGCGGCGCGAGGGGGAGAGAGGGTATCGCAACGGATATGAGGGGAGGACGTTGAAGACGGCCGAAGGGGCGTTGCGGGTGGAGGTGCCGCAGATTCGGGGACGCGAAGAGCCGTATCGATCGGAGTTGTGGAGCCAGGTGGCCAAGACCAGTGACGTACTCAAGCGGCTCATTGTGGAGATGTATGCGGGGGGGCTCTCGCAACGGGATATTGAGTACGGCTTAGAGAAAGCCCTGGGACAATTTATCCTGTCTAAAAGCGCGGTCAGTAAGCTGACGGACACCTTGACCC
>JACQEL010000655.1 GCA_016200595.1 Deltaproteobacteria bacterium | reverse complement strand
CGATTCGCTATGCGCGCAGGCACAAGCAGGTAGAGACGGCGCTGCAACAAGCGCACGATGAGTTAGAGTTCCGCGTACAGGAACGAACCGCAGAGCTGACCGCCGCCAATGACGCTCTCCGGACGGAAATTGCCGAACGTAAACGAGCTGAACAAAAGCTCCGTAATAGCGAACGGCTCGCGACGATCGGGACCACCGCTGCGAAGATAGCTCATGAGATCGGCAACCCTCTTAATGGTATGGCCACAACCGTCCAGATTCTGGAACGACACCTGGCTAAGCAGAAAGCTCCAGTGGACGACCTGCTGATCTCAGCCGTCCAGGACCTGGCTCAGGAGATTGCCCGCCTGCGTTCTCTAGTCCAGGAGTTGCGCACGCTTGCTCGTCCTCGCTCGCTTGACTTGCGACCGACCGATGTGGCCGCAGTTGCGGCAGAGATGCTGAGGCGAGAAGCCCCATACTATGCTGAGCGTAACATTCGCGTGGAGCAAACCTTCGCAGAAAATCTTCCCTTGGTACTGGCGAACGAGGACGAACTCACGCAGGTGCTGCTGAATTTGTGTAAGAATGCCGTAGAAGCCATGCCTGAAGGAGGAACGCTGACAGTGCGCGGCTCTCAGTCTGGGGCCCAGGTGAGCCTGGAGATCAGAGATACGGGAGAGGGAGTGCCGGAGGGGATCAATATTTTTGAGCCTTTCGTGACCACGAAAACGGGAGGAACGGGGCTAGGGCTGGCAATTGTCCAGCAGATTGTTGCGGCCCACGAGGGCACTATTACTTACACCAGCACTCGAGGTCAGGGAACGACGGTCACGCTCGTGCTGCCGACCGCTCCGGCCGAGCGAGGGGAGCCATACTCAGGAGCTGTGTGATGGCCGGAACCATCCTTGTCGCTGAAGATGAAGCGTTGTCCCGGAAGAACATTTGCCGAATCCTGGCTGAGGAAGGCTATAAGGTCAGTCAAGCGGCTGACGGAAAAGAAGCAATTGAGGCGATCGACACCATGGATTTCGACCTGGTGTTGACTGATATCCAAATGCCGGTGGCTGATGGGCTGGCCGTGCTGAAGCATGTGCGGGAAGTTGCTCCGCAGACGTTCGTGACCATCATGACCGCCTACGCCTCTGTCGATACCGCCGTCACGGCCTTGCAGCTTGGCGCGCAAGATTACCTCCTCAAGCCGATCGTTTTTGACGACTTATTGCGTAAGGTCCACCTCCTTATGGAGCACAAGCATCAGGCCTGTGAAATTCAGATGCTCAGGCGGGAGGTGAATCGGCACTTCGCCCTGGACGAGCTCGTCGGCAGTAGCCCGGCGATACAGAAAGTATTGGGCTTAATAGAAAAAGTTGCCCCTGCCGAAGCGACGCTTCTGATCACCGGTGAGAGTGGTGTCGGCAAGGAACTGGTGGCGCGTGCCGTCCATGCGCGTAGCTCTCGGAAAGACAAGATTTTTCTCCCGGTCAATTGCAGCGCCATTCCCGAAACTCTCCTGGAGAGTCAGCTCTTTGGCTATGTGAAAGGGGCATTCACTGGAGCCTCCAGCTCTCAAGAAGGCTTATTCCAGCGCGCACAGGGTGGGACGGTGTTTTTAGACGAAATCGGCGAAATGCCCTTAAGCCTCCAGCCCAAACTCCTCCGCGCCATCGAAGGGAAAGAAGTGTTGCCTGTGGGAGCGACCACTCCCGCGCAAGTCGATGTGCGGATTCTGGCGGCGACGAACCGCGAGCTGGAAAAAGAAGTCGAGGCGGGCCGATTTCGGGAAGATCTGTATTACCGGCTGAACGTCATCGGTCTTCCTATCCCCCCCCTGCGTGAGCGGCGGGAGGATATTCCCCTATTAATCGAGCATCTGATCCGCCTGCATAATGTCGAGATGAAAACAAACTACCGAGGGGTAGATAATGCGGCGATGAAGATCTTGATGTCACTGCCGTGGAAAGGGAACGTGCGCGAGCTCGAAAATATCCTCGAACGGGCCATGATTTTAGGCAGCGGGGAGTGGATAACGCCTATCGATCTTCCTGAGAGCAAAGTAGCCAAAGACGACCGAGCCCCGTCCATCGGCAGGAACCTGAAGGCGGCGGTCAGCGCCTACGAAAAAAGTCACATTGAGAACGTGTTGCGAGAAACAGCCGGTGATCGTACCCGAGCGGCTGAACTGCTCGGTTTAAGCCGCTCTTCTTTGTATCGCAAAATGGAACAACTCGGGATTCCTGCGGAAGAGAGGCGACAGAGTTGAGTCTGTCTCGATATACGTTCCTATGGAGTCAAAGGAGGAGGGACGAGTCCGAGACCTGCCTCTGCACTAACTCGAACCACAAAAGATTTGTACATCTTCCGCCGGGCGATAAATGATGCTGTTGAAAAATGCCCAAACGCCATTTACGCCCGACCCTTCATGACCCTCTTGATAATTGTGCAGATGCCATTCTTGCCCAACGCTTAAGCGTCTGGCGACCAGCTTGACGCCGGCGCAAGCCGGATTCCCATCAAGCCCCAGCGGGGCGGTTGACTGTAGCCGGGGGATTTATCCCCCGGCGAGATGGGCACATGGTCGGACACGGTGACGAACGTCACAGACCGTGTGGCTCCGTGCCAATGTCGTGTGGTTCGATTTAGCTCGCGCTGTCAGCCTTTTTCACCTCGATCCTGGTGACCACAGTTTTGTCGCCTTGCTTGTCGAGGGTCACTTTCACCAAATCGCCCATCTTCACGTCTGAGAGCCCACACTTCTTGCCTTCACACATGACCTCCACATTGGGAGCCACCTCATGGGTGTACTGCATATTGCCCCTCATATCTTCCATCGTCAGCTTACCGGCGCCAGCCACGATGACTTTGCCCTGCTGAGTCTCGCTAGTGCTAGCTGCGGTGCTCTTGCCTTGGTGAGGCTCGGCGGCGCCAGGCGCGATGACCTTGCTTTGCTCTTGTTGAGGCTCGGCCGCCAACGTAGGCGTGCCCATGAACAGGACTAGCGCTAGAAGCGCGAAGCAGAATGATAATCCTTTGTATCGCATTGGGGTCTCCTTTCGTTGCCAAATCATGCCCGTGAATCTTAGACCGCAGGGTGATGTCGCCCGCGTTAACCAAGAGACAACTCCCTAAGGGAAGAAATCACGGAGGAGCTCGCCCAAGCGGGCGGCGAATTCGTCTCATGGTACTTCTCCTACCCTCGTGACTGTCGCCTTGGGGCGAGAAGAGACGGGAAACCTTTCCCTGGTGCAGAGAAAGACTAATGACTCCTTCGTCTCAAAAAGTGCGACCACAAGGAGGTAAGGAGCATGTACCGTGCCAGTACCAACAATCGCCAAGGTTGGAAGGGAAAAAAAGCAAATCCAGAACAGGTGAAGAAATAACTGGTTGAGAAAACCAGTAGTTAGAACATCCTCAGACAAACCGTTAGCTGCTCGGCTCGCTGAGCAGGGCGTGTCGCAGGAGCGGGACAAAAACACTCGGTCTCGGCGCATAAGTGAGACAAGGGAAAGAGGTAAGAATTTTCTACGCAGAGACAAGCCTTTTCCTCTATCGTGTCCCAATGTTGTGATGCAAGGTGAAGAGTCTGTTGCTCCCTGGTGGGACAGGAAATCAGCTGCGTGGGTAGGGGCGAAGCATTTGCCCCGGATAGACCCACGCCGTGGGGAGCCTGACCCGCAAATGCTTCGCCCCTACGGTGGACAGGCGCTAGGGTCGTGTGGACCACTCTCTTGCTTCCTGGTTTAGTGGGTCGTTTGACATATCCACAGGTGGAGAATTGACTCAGCCGCACGATTCTGGCAGGCGTCTGGGAGGGCAGCATTTTTTCCGGACGGAGGGGAGGGGCAGTGACAATGGACTCGCTGTGGTACAAGGATGCGATCTTTTACGAACTGCATGTACGCGCATTTGCCGATAGCAATGCTGATGGCATCGGTGACTTTGTCGGCGCGAGACAGAAACTGGATTATCTCCACGATTTGGGTGTTACCTGCCTGTGGCTTTTACCGTTTTACCCATCTCCTCTGCGCGACGATGGTTACGACGTCTCCGACCATTGCCAGGTGCATCCGCAGTACGGCACCTTGGCAGACTGCTGTGATTTCCTGGCAGCAGCGCACGAACGCGGGATGCGGGTGATCTTCGATTTGGTAGTCAATCATACCTCAGACCAACATCCCTGGTTTCTTGAGGCACGCTCTTCTGCGCAATCGTCCAAGCATGACTACTACGTCTGGAGCGATACGCCCGGGAAGTACCGCGACGCACGTATTATCTTTAAGGACTTTGAATCTTCAAACTGGACCTGGGACCCGGTGGCGCAAGCATATTACTGGCACCGCTTCTTTCATCATCAACCAGATCTCAACTACGATAACCCCGAGGTGCAGCGCGAGATGCTCGATGTCATGCGGTTCTGGCTCGAGCGCGGGGTCGATGGGTTTCGCTGTGATGCCGTTCCCTATTTGTTCGAACGTGAGGGCACCAATTGTGAGAATCTGCTCGAAACTCACGCCTACTTTAAGCACCTGCGAGCCGAGCTAACCCGTTCGTATCCCGGCTGTATCTTGCTCGCCGAAGCTAGCCAAGGACCAGAAATCGTGCGTTCTTACTTCGGGGACGGGGACGAGTCCCATCTGGCCTTTCACTTTCCTTTGACCTCCCGTCTCTTCCTGGCCCTACGCCGCGAGGAGCGCGCGCCACTCGTGGATATCCTGACACAGACCCTGCCTATTCCCGAAACTTGTCAGTGGGCGACGTTTCTCCGCAATCACGACGAGTTAAGCCTGTCACAGGTGACCAAAGAGGAACGGGAGTATCTGTTGCAGACGTACGCCAAAGATCCGCGCATGCGTCTCAACGCCCACATCCGTCGCCGCCTTGCTCCTCTGCTTGACAACGACCGGCGACAGATTGAACTTCTGCACAGCCTTATCTTCACCTTGCCAGGCAGCCCGGTGCTCTATTATGGAGACGAGCTCGGCATGGGCGATAATATTGAGCTTGACGACCGAAATGGTCTGCGTACGCCGATGCAGTGGAATGGTGGTTATAACGCTGGCTTCTCGCAGGCCGCTGCAGAACAACTCTACTTGCCGGTTATTAGTGACCCGGTCTACGGCTACCAGACGGTAAACGTTCAAACCCAACTCCGTGCGGAAACTTCCTTGTTGCGCTGGCTTCAGCGGGTAATTGCCGTACGGAAACAACACCCGGCTTTTGGGCGCGGTACGATCGACTTCCTGGACGCGGCCAATAAGCGAGTGCTGGCCTATATTCGGCGATATGGAAAAGAAACGCTGCTGATTGTCCACAACCTTTCTGATTCCGGATTGTCTGTGGAATTAGACCTCCAGCGATTTTGTAACGCTACGCCCATCGATTTGCTTAGTAACAC